>CAJOPQ010000069.1 GCA_905236445.1 uncultured Clostridia bacterium | reverse complement strand
AGGCGTTGTGAAATGTATGAAAATTAATGGCGCGCAAAGTGAAATTAGTGATATCAAAGTTGGCAAGATTGCGAACATAACTAACGTGTACGTTGCGAATGATTGCAGGGGCTTTTCTCAATCAAATTTAACATTTGTTGTCAAGACTTCTGATTCGGAAATGTATCTGGTTGTGAATAATACTTGGCCATCTCAAACCGTTGATGTTTTCTATCTGGGAAATTTTCAACTCGCTAACACAGAATTGTCTACCAACAAAATCTATATGTCGATATCGGACAAAACAGAAGAATTCCAATATACATCTATCAACAGCAAAATTTCTAACCTTCACAAAACAAATACTTATATTCCTTGTAATCGTGTACAAGATATTCAGAATGAAAAAATTATGTTCTATAGAAACTTAATTACAGAGGAGATTAATAATGCTGAGTGACTGTGAGATATATTCTATAGTTCGAAGATATAATCTAGAGAAATATTATTCCAACAAAGGAGGTGTATGTAAATGTACAAATATTCAGTTGATGAAGAAACTTCAGGTAGAGTCCAAGCTCTAGCCGACAAAGATGAGAAAGAACAAGGTGTTCAAGATTTAATTAAAAGAATTCAGGATTATAATCAGAAATTCGAAGGTGTTGCAGATATTCCACAGACCAATGTGGATTTTGCAAGATTAGATGATGTTGTTATAGATGATGATGCTATCAAAGATCAAGCAACCAACGAATTAGCTGAGTATAAAGATGCTTCAATCAAAAAAATAAAAGGTGATACAGAGTCTAATATTTCTAAGTTAGAAGATGACAAAGAGTCTGCTACAAGAAATTATTCTACTGCTATGGATAATGCGAAGTCGTATTATGAAGAAGCTAAAGAAAATGCAAGTCAAGATGCTTTGAGACGAGGCCTTGCGAGAAGTAGCATTGTTATTAATATTATGGACGCATTTGATCAAGCACAGCTTAATAGATACAATCAACTTAATGATGAATTAACATCTAACATCAATAATATTGATACGAAGATTAGTGGTCTAAAGGCGCAACAAGATGAAGCTTTGAGTGAATTCGACATTACTTATGCTGTAAAACTTCAGGACAAAATTAATTCTTTGACGAAAGACTTGATGAATCAACAGCAACAAGTATTGAAATATAATAATGAGATAGCTGCAAAAGAAGCAGACTACAACAAAAAATATGTAGAACTTCAGAATGAATTGAATAAATCTAATTGGGATATAGAAAAAGATTTGATGGATTATGCCGGCAGATATGGCGTTAATATGATCCAAAAATATAAGGACGCACAAATATATAGTTTGGCGGAAAAATATTTTGATTCGATAGATAAAGATTATACAATTGATCAACTTAACAATAATGACTCTCTAAGAAAATTGTTGGGAAAAGAGAATATATCTAAATTAATGCAAAAGTATACTAAGTAAGTTATGTGGCAGGAAATATTTAATCTTGCTGTAAATAATGGTCTATGGGCTGTACTGTTCCTTGTGCTACTATTCTATGTTTTGAAAGATAGTAGGGCAAGAGAGAAAAAATATCAAGATACTATAGAAAGGCTTGGTATTTCTCTAGCAAATATTGAAGATATCAAAGAAGATGTCCAAGAAATCAAAGAAAAATTGGACAAGGAAGAACAAAAGTACACAAAGGAGACAATGTTAGATGAATAAATTTACAAGTTATGCTTTTTGGGTGGCATTGGCAGGTGCAATAGTTGTGCTACTCAACGATGTAAGCAAGTTAATAGGAATAGAGATTAACACATCTATTATAGAAAGTGTTATGTTATCTGCATGTGGGGTTTTTGTTGTATTAGGATTAATTCACAAAGACACAGATGATGTGGATAATTCGCAAGACGATAACGATTTCGATCACCCTGATGATGAACTTAAATAAAATCATTGCGACAAATAGTAGAGTATATACTTAACTATTTGTCGCTTTTTTTATTATAAGGCAGTATATTTATTTGACTTATCAATGCCATATAATATAAACTATACATAGATGTAGGAATATATATGATATACAGAAACTCATTCAAATTAATATTCTCGAACTCTAGCATGATATGGAAATTGCTGGTTTATTTTGTTATGTCTATAGCAGTTATTGTTACCATAAATTATTTCTTAACATCTTCTATGTATGCTAATATAGGAATTGCTGAAGCAATTCAACAAGTTCCAGAAGCTTTTACACAATTTATTAAGACTTTCGATGTTGCGGCATTCTTAATTGCTATCAAAAATGTTATGGAAGCGTGCCTTAACATAATTATTAGTAATTTTGCAGAAATTTGGCTATATGTTGTTTTGGCAGTTGTGCTAGGATTATTAGTTCCTTCTATGATAATTAATTTTTATCTAATGGCAACATGCAATACTCTACATTTCTATATGGGTAGTAATCTTAATTTCGGATTCGTTAATAGTTGTTTTATGAAGTTTTGGAAAAATATTAGATATCAATTGGCACGTTTGATTACATTATTGCCATTGAAGCTAATAACATTCTATTTGGTTATAAAATCATTTGGTTTGCTAGAAGTGAATTTAGCGTGGATAAGACTGCTTGCACCATTTATTACAATGTTGATATATGTAGTCTTAACAGGTTTTAGAATTGCAATATTCAGTGGCTGGGTACCATATATGGTTGTAAAGAATGCTAATGTGTTCAATGGACTGATTAATGGATTTAAGTGTATTAGAAAGAGATTTTTTAAGATTCTAGGAACGGGTTTTGCAGTAGTTCTTACTATTATATTTATCAGCGTGTTCGGTCTATTTACATTTGGTGTCTCGCTAATAATCACTGCTCCAGCAGCATACTTATTCATAGCAACATTTAATATGGTTAGTTTCTATACGGCAACGGGGCTAAGGTACTATATAGATAGCAACAACATATATGCACCTAAGAAAACAGAAATGATAGAAAGTTATAAAATATACAAAAACATTATTTAGAGGATAAAAATATGTCAACAAAGCAAAAAACAATTTTATCAATTATAGCAAGCGTGCTTGCTCTTGTAATAGTAGGACTTACAGTTGCAATTGTCCTTGTTGCAAATACGGTAACAGTTTCTAGCAGTATGTCAGTCACGTTTACTGCAAGCGAAGTGTATGCGAACATATCTTGTGATGCCAACTACGTTACTGGCATTACAAATACATCGTCTTCTCCAGAGGGCACTATTGTTCCAGGTGCAGAAGAAATACCACATAATAAGAATACTCTATTATTTGCTCCAGGAGATGATACTAAGGAAGAAAGTGTAACTTTTACTTTGGCGTACTATTATGATTCCTCATATAGTGTTAGACTAGAGTTTAACATATATAATAGAGGAAACAATGTTATAGATGTAGAGTGTAGTCATGGAAATGTAAGGAACAATGAAAACATGTTATCCAGAATAAAGTTGGCAGGTGGTGCTTGGGAAGATAGCACAACTCATAAATTAAATTTTTCTATTAATCCAAGCCAAAACGCAACAGTTTATCTTATCATTTCAATAGTAGACATTAATAGCGATGCACTATATAATGCAAATGGTGCAATCAATATATCTATGACAGGTCAACCAGTAGCTAATAGTTAAATAAAATTTTTTATAAAAAATGTAAATTTTTTTCAAAAAGGGTATTGACAACGGGTAATTTTGCTATTATAATAAGGTTGCATTTTAATTGATTTAAAATGTTTTTCCATTTTTCATTCTACCTATATATATTTAGGTAAGCAAAGAGATGAACGCCTATTCATCTCTTTGTTTTTTTTGAATTTGTTGTATAAAAAGGAGTGGCGAAGCCACATTAAAAAAGTTAAGATAAGCTATACAGTTAATTAAGATCTATATAGATTAATAATTAATTATAATATATACATAAAAAAATACTTGTAATGAATTGCGAAATTTGTCGAAATTTGTTATAATTTGTCAAATGACAATGTGCAGATCGCAATTCAAATTGATATTCATAGTATTAATTTTAATATTTTCTAGCACGATATTTGTAGGGTGTAATTGCTCTACAGATCTTTTTATTCCAAAAATAGAAGTTGTGTCTAAGTATCAACAATATTATGTTAATCAAGTAGTCAATATCAACACTCTTTTTGTTACAAATCTCAACACAGAGTATATTACATACAGTTCTAGCAACTCAGATGTTGTCAAGATAGACGGTGACATGGCTAAGTGCGTAGCATCTGGCAGTTCTACTCTAAGCATGGAGTATACATACAATGATACATGCATAAGTGACAATGTTGATATTAATGTAATAGACAAGGTTGTGTATGCTACAAGTATTAATTGTCCAGATAGTATAGCAATGAAATTGGGCGACACAGTGAAAATTGCAGATATTGTTTCCTTTAGTCCAAACTATATAACTGTTGAAGCGAGTTATACAGTGGTTGAAAACGATATAATAGACTTACAAGATGGTCTTATTGTTGCACACGGTCTTGGCTCTGCAAAGATAGTGGTAAGTATTAGAAGTGATGTAAACAAATTTATTACTAAGATAATCAATGTGAATGTTGTCGACAAAGTAACTGTTGATGCTGAATATGTAATCAAAGACGCATCTGACAATGTTGTAGATTATTTGATAACCGGTTGTAAATACAAAATATATCTAGACAAGACAATTAATTATGAGCCAACAAAGTTCGATTTTGGCGATGGTGTGGAGATGATAAATATATCATTATCTGACAAAGTTATTATAGAGGTAACAGTAATCTCAATTAGCAACCTTACAATAACTTATTGCGATGAAGATTATCTGTTAGAGATAGACTTGTCTACGAGCTATTCTATCAAAGATATAGATAAATATTTGCTTAATATAACTGGAGATAATGGCGAAGATATATATCGTGACGAAACAATTTATTTTACATTAGGTGCAGATGGCGTGGATAATCCTTTTGTAAAATATGCCAATATAACTCTTACTTATGATGGGAATGATGTTATAGGAGAGTTCGACATATTGTGTAATAATTCTATAGCAAGAATTGAAGACAACAAACTTTTTCCACTAAGCATTGGCAATGCAACAATAAATATTTCTAATGGCAGTATTAATTATACAGTCAATGTTGTCATTGATTATAGTTACGTGGAGGATTTTGTCATAAAATATGATGACATAATCTATGTGTGTGATGTAGATTATGTAATTATTAATGTCGTTAAAGATGCAGAATATAATGTGTATAGAGAATATCCTCTTATTACATTACACGATAATCACAAATTTGCTGTAGATGGCATGAAAATTACTATAATAGATTATTCTGTTAAGGCAATAACAGGCACAGTGAAAGCTGGCAATATTGTCAAAGACTTTGCAATCACTGTTGTTCATGATAGGATAGATAGTGTAGTCCTTAGCATTTATGGAGAAGTGTTGCACGACAATATCTACACAATGAATAATGCAATTGCGTATATCGATGTAGACGCCTACTATATGGGCGACAAAGTAGAATTGTCTAGTGGCATGACTGCTCTAGTAGATGGCGATAGCGTGTATCTAGACTCGGATACCATAACCAATAGGTTGATCATTTATCATAGAACAAGTGGTACATCAATAATAACATTATATGATGATTTGGGCACAGAATTATATAAATTGACAGTTGTTGCGTAAAATATTTTTAAATTCTCGCAACAATATGTTACAATATGTCAAATTTAAAGAAAAGAAGAGTGAATATGGGAAAAAAGGGAAATCTAACATTAATTTCTGGTAGTAGTGGCGTTGGCAAAAATACAGTTATAGCTCAATTGCTGGAAGAGAACAAAGATTTGAAGTTGTTGAAATCGTGTACAAGTCGTGCAATTAGAGAAGATGATAAGTTGCAAGAAGATGGCAAGTACGCTTATGAATTTCTAACCAAAGAAGAATTCGAGGATAAGATTGCCAAAGGCGAGATGTTGGAGTATGACATCTTTAGTGACAATTATTATGGCATTTCTAGTGAAGTTATCAACGATATGCTGAAATCTTGCAAGTCCATTATCAAAGATATCACTGTCAAGGGCGTGCTTAGTTGTAGAGAAAAATTGGGCAAAAGTGTTAATATAGTATCAATATTTTTGACTTTGCAGAAATCTAAATTGCAACAAAGACTTGTACAGAGAAATACGAAAGATATCAAAAATAGGATGAAACATTATTCTTTTGAACAAAAGAGTATCCCTCTATACGATTATTGTATATACAATGATGATCTGGAGGCTACATTGGCTAAGCTTCGAGCAATATTGAATCATTTCAACAATAGTGAGTATTTAATTGCTGGAGAAAATTTGAAAAAGTTCAATGAGAATAAGATCGAAAAGATCGCAAGCAGATTGAAACGCAATAAGAAAGTAAAGCCAATCAAGGTTGCAGAAAAAGACGGCAAAATATATATTGTGTCTGGCATTAATAGATATCTTGCAAGTGTCAGGACAAATATCAATGTTACCAAAGT
>CAJOPQ010000068.1 GCA_905236445.1 uncultured Clostridia bacterium | reverse complement strand
TTGTACTAGTTCCACATGCTGTAAAGAAAAACATGCATGGCACAATTAGGCAAATTGTGAAAATATAGCTTAAAAATTTTTTCATTCTTTCTCTCCTTTTGTTGTTTTACACAAAAAATAGCACTAGAACGCATGGGTGCATAGTGCTAATGTGTGCATTTTACAAGTATTGGTCGCAAAAAAGTCTGTGACAAAATTATCACATCTGTCTGTCTGTCTGTAAAAAAAAATTGTCTCGAACATTGTCAGCGCCTGTCAACCTTTTTTGCTAGATTTCTTGAATATACTTATATACTCGTGATTTTATTATACCACAATTTTTATATAATTACAATATAATTCCATAAACTTTATTTTTTGTAAAACTCTTGCAAAAAGTAAATAATTATCCACAACCTATTGATGTGCACTTCGCAATTTTTACTTAATTTTGTCGCATAAAAAAAGTTTATTTCCAAACACTAGAAATATGGAAAAACTGTATAATAATTATAAGAAAAATGTTGAGTTTATTAAAAGTTATATGAATAATAGAGATGATCTAGTTGTTCGTGAAATCAAGAACGGCAAACATTCCTTTGCCATCTTTTATATTTTGGGATTAAGTGACGCAGAGAATATAAGCAAACTTGTGATCGCCCCTATCATAAATTACAAGACCTTTGGCAACAGAAATGTTATCAACATATTACAACAACAAGTGCTAACATTTAGTGAGATTAACACGGAGACCAACTTCGATAAAATCATTTCGGAGATTTTGAAAGGAAAGGCAGTAATAGTAGTAGACAATAATCAAACTGTTATCACATTGCAAAGCGACAAGCACAAAGAACGTAGCATTGCAGAGCCACCAACAAGTGCTGTAATCAAAGGTCCAAGAAGTGGATTTGTAGAGAATATCAAGACTAATCTTGCTAGTATTAAAAATATATTGCAGACAAAGGATTTGAAAACAATAAGTATAAATGTTGGCAGACGAACTCAGACGTCAGTAGCTATAATGTACTTAGAAGGAATTGCCGATGAAAAAGTCGTCAAAGAAATTGAAGATAAGATAAGAGCAATTGACATAGACGGAATAATTGACTCTTATTATATCTCACAATACCTAGAGACAAAGAAGACTAGTATTTTCAAACAAATTGGCACAAGTGAGAAGCCAGATATTGTGTGTGCAAAGATGCTGGAAGGAAGAGTAGCAATAATTGTAGACGGTAGCCCAATGGTCTTAACATTGCCATTCATTTTCTTCGAAGACTTGCAAAGTAGCAACGATTATTATAGCGAAAAAAACCATGCGTCTATGGTCAGAATCTTTAGATTATGTAGTCTATTTGTAACGGCACTACTTCCTGGATTGTATATAGCGATAGAATTGCACCATTACAAAACAATCCCATTGAAGTATCTAATTACACTCCTCAACACTACTCAAGGGCTTCCTCTAACCCCACTACTAGAACTACTCTTTGTACTACTACTATTTGAAATATTATATGAAGCAAGTCTTAGAATGCCAAGGTATCTAGGACAAGCCATGAGTATTGTAGGAGCACTAATACTTGGCGACACAGCTGTCAAAGCAGGCATTGTCAGCCCTCCAGCAGTTATGATTGTAGCACTAAGTAGTATATCTATATATGTCATACCAGATGAAGCAACTCAGCTATCACTAACTAGGCTTCTGTTCTTATTGGCAGGTGGATTGCTTGGCTTCTATGGATTGATACTCGCACTTATATTTACCCTATTCTACTTTTGCGATATGGATGCATATGGGGCATCGTACTTAACCCCTCTATCGCCAGTGGTAAAAAATGATTTGCAAGATTATCTTGTGAAAAAAGACATTGTGGATATGAAGACAAGACCACAAAGTATTCCAAATAAAAATTCGAAAAGGCAGAAATAATGAAACTATCCTCTAGGCAAGCAGGCATTATATTATTCTTAACCGTAATTGCGCTCAAAGCAGTAACACTGCCTGCAATAATATTTTTCTTCGCAGGCAAGGGCGGTTATATCTCAGTATTCATATCTCTTGTTCTTGACTTCCTACTTCTTTTGATATACTTATGGGTTATGAAACAAAACCCAAAT
>CAJOPQ010000067.1 GCA_905236445.1 uncultured Clostridia bacterium | reverse complement strand
CTATTATATTTAACATAGTCATAATAGCTATTCCCCACAATATGCCAAACAAAACTATCATATTGTCATTGGTTATTTCCATTGATTGAGGAATTAGGTCAAAGAAAACTACAGCGAGCATTATTCCTCCTGCAGCACCCATTACACCACTGACCAATTTATTATTTTTACTGCCGAACAGTGCTCCAATTATGCCACCTATTCCGGTGCCTACAACACCTGCCACAAATGAAAATATAATACTAAGACTCATACAATATTTTATTTGCCTAAGCAATTAATTATTCTAATACAGACTATAAATATAAATTGTTACGCTTTGTTAAGAAATAGTGTGAAAAAAATTTTTGCAAAAATGTTAATATGTGCTAGAATAACCAATAGAAATATTTGTTAACAATTATAAGGGAATATAGTCATGACATCAAAAGAAGAATTCATAGAGATTTACAAATCCAATATTACTAGAGCAGGAAGCGATGCTCTCCTTAACTACTTGACTTCGTCAGATTTCTTTACAGCACCAGCAAGTAGCAAATTTCACTCCAACTACGAAGGTGGACTTGTAGATCATAGTATCAAAGTCTATCATAGATTTATTGCAAATTTGCAGAACGAATATGGTGACAATTGGCAGGACACTATTAGTCTAGAAAGTGCAACAATAATAGCTCTGCTTCATGATATTTGCAAGGTAGACTTCTACAAAATTGACTACAGAAATGTAAAAGTTGATGGTGTCTGGGAGCAGAAACCATTCTATAGTGTTGTTGATACACTTCCATATGGTCATGGAGAAAAATCTGTATATATTATAAGTGGATTCATGAAACTAACTAGAGAAGAAGCAATGGCTATCAATTGGCACATGGGCGCTATGGACAATCGTATCAAAGGTGGCAGTTATTCACTTGGACCAGCCTTCTACACCTTCCCTACTGCTTTTATTTTTCACATATCAGATATGCAAGCAACTTATCTAGACGAAACAATTTCTAACAACTAAAGGAGACAAATATGGCATTATATATTTCAATTCCAATTTTCATTGTAGCACTCATCTTTGTGATTAAAGGTGGAGACATCTTTGTTGATTCTTCTATCAAAATAGCGACAAAGAGCAAAATCCCACCAATTATAGTTGGTGCAACAATTGTATCTATTGCAACAACATTGCCAGAACTTATTGTTAGTATTATTGCATCAGCACAAGGCTCATTTGATCTTGCAGTAGGCAACGCCATCGGAAGCGTCATATGCAATACTGCTTTGGTTTGCGCAATATCCTTAGCATTCGCACCGATAATAATCAAGAACAAGACTTCTAGTTTCAAAAGTTACTTACTTATATTCACACTTGCGCTAATGGCAGTATTTTGTGTAGGAATAGAAAACGGTCAAGTCAACGGTCAAGTCAATATGTTTGAAGGAATTATATTTTTGATTCTGTGTGGTGTATTCATGTATAGCAACATAACAGACGCAAAAAAAGAGATTAAAGACAAAATTTATTATGAGAACGATTACGAGAAACATCATACGTTAGAAGAAAATGTCAAAGAAGAAGAGAAAAATACTATAAAAGATAGTTACACCAAGCTTATTCTCATATTTATAATTGGTGCTGCCATGGTTGCACTTGGTGCATACGGCCTTGTAGAAAGTGCCACAGCAATTGCTAAAAGCCTTAATATTAGCGAGGCTGTTATTGGCCTTACTATTGTGGCTATCGGCACATCGTTGCCAGAACTAGTAACAACAATTACGTCTTTAAGAAAGAAAAATAGCACACTTGGTTATGGTAACATTATAGGAGCAAATATTCTTAATATTACACTTATTATAGGACTAAGTTCTTGTGTGTCTGGCGTAAACGGACTACCTATTACTTTCTGGACACTCGTTGTTAGTCTACCAGTAGCATTTGTTACTTCATGCATATTTATTATTCCAATGTCTATCAAACAAAGGACTTATCGTTGGCAAGGAATTTCTTTGCTCGCTATATATATTCTCTATATTGCATTCTTGGTTATAATGACAATTAATGGAGTTACAGTATAGAAATATACAACATCATTTTGTCACAACGACTTGACATTTAAGTTATATATGTGGTATTAATATGTGTACAAAATTAACATATACTAAATATAATTATCACAAAGGGACAATTAATAAATGAAAAGATTTTTAAAATTATTTTTTAAATTTAATATATTCTTAAGTTTATTTCTAATGACATATTCCTTAGTAGCCTTTCTAGCATCGGCGCTTGGAATAAGTTTTTTATTCGAAGTTGTTGCAGATATTCAACTGTACACAAGTTTTAATTTACTTCAACCCATATCTGAACCATTGTATTTAGCACTAGTTTCATTCTTTGGATTTTTTATCAATCAATATTTCTACAAAGTATACGTTACATTATTTAATTTTGATAAATTTATGGAAATTACGGGACTCTTTGTTATTCCATTATTTGCAATTGGACAATTTGTTATAAATGCTTTGTTTATAGGAATTATCGCAATGATTCCATTATTACTTAGCATATTGTCTGCTGTACTTCTAAAAATTTATCAGAATAATAACGGCATAGCTAGTTTTGCAACACAATTTGCTCAAGCAAACCCTTCTAACGATCCTATGATTAGAGAAATGGGATTCAAAATAGGTCAACTAAGAATGCTTAAATCGGCTGGGAAAATTACAGATGAAGAATTTATGTTGCACCTTAACAACATTCTAGAGAACAAAGAATAGATATGCAAAAGATAATGCATATCTTTTTTTATTTTTACAAAAAGTTTGAAATTTTTAGAACATAAAATATATGTTTGTTTTTTTTGTTTATTATGCTAGAATTTAACTAGACAGGTAAAATAATATTTTTACATATAATATAATCAAAAGGAACTTTAATTTTTTTAAAATTTACTATGAAAGGGACATTAAAAAACAATAATATTGCTTTCAAGGCAGGTAATTCAAAGGTTAAGAAGAAATCAACTAAGACTATATTTTCGCAAGAGAGTATAGACATTTTTGCTAAGAACTTAGTCAAAGATCTTCCTTTCATGTCAAAATATATTACTGTCAATTATAATAAATATTTACTTAACAAACACAAAGACAAGCTCCTTAGTATCAAAAACTTTTTGAGCACAAAATCTACTCAAAAAGACGAATTGAGCAACGCTTTTGAGAAACTTAATTTTATTAGAATCAAAATTATGCTTCTTGAAAGAGATATAAATGCTTATAGAAATGCGCTTAGAAATACTTTTGACGCTAAAGATGTCAATATGATATTGCAAAAAAAGATTCATAGCAAATATGCTAAACTTAGAAAATATGATACTTATCAGAATCTAAACCTTGGCGTCATATATGACAAAAGTATTTTAGGCGAAAAAATAAAATATTATGAGAACGAAGCAAAGAAAAATATTAACCAAATCAACGACAAGTATGACCAAAAAGAGCAACTTGTATTGATGCAAAAAGAATTTATCTACAGATTGATATTTCAGAGACAATCGACAGATGAAGTGTTTAAAGAAGATGTGGACAAATCTGTCTTGAGGGAGATTCTAAAACAAAATCCTAAATTTTATAACACTATATCCAATATTGATACATTTACTAACGAATATCTATACAAAAATCCCGGTGCTTTGTCTAGAAGTTTTATTAAGTTCAAAGCGCAACATAAGAAATCAGATATTAATAGTGTTGTCAAAGATTATTTGGATATGTATCAAGATATACACCCAGAAGCATCTAACACCACACTTAACGAAATTCAGCATGAATTGTTGTCATCATTCAACTACTCAACATTCCGATCTAGCTCAATTTTTGCAGACATGGATTTGGCTATATCAATGAATGATATTTTACTTAAGGCAAAAACAAACTTTGCAAAAATGGAAATGTGCGAGGAGTTGGAATATTGCCTAGATTTACCAGAAATAAATAATTATTTCAAGATATTAGAAGCGAAAGACAGAATCAAAAATTATATTGTTTCTAACGAAAGATTGTTCGTTGAGCGAATTGAAAAAGAATTTCCTGAGATTAAGAGTACTGCCTTTATCTATCTATACAACAATGTAAAAAACACTCTAGAAAGATACAGAAACGATATATCTGACACAGAACAATATTATCTTCAAGACTTCATTAGTACTGTATTAACATATGAATTCGATGACATCAACGATGAACAAAGTGTTGCAAACACTTTGAATAAAATATCTGTAGGTATTTACTCCAATCCTATGTCAATTACAGCTAAGAATAAATATGATGCATATACCAAGCTGATGATTCAGTTTCAATTTATTAAAGTTGCTAGCAATATAGAATTTAACAAACAACTAGAAACATGTAAGTTATTCCATGGAGTGCTAGTTACAGATGATTTGAAGCCTATTCTTCCACTAGACATTCAAGCAAAAATTATCCACCTTCCATTAGATGCCCAGATCAATTTGGCTAAAAATTATCAGAACACCACCATTTTGGACACACTAGATCAGTTCTATGTAACAAAAAATGGCGATTTGAAATTAGACAACAAGAAGTTGAAACTAGGCTTAAATGAGTCAACCAGCATTCAACATTTGTCGCTAATTTTGCAAAACGCAAAAATAGAAGAGTATATCAATGCAAATATTGATAATTACTACATTACAGACGAGATCAATTTGGCGAAATATATCAATATGGGTTATCGAGAGGACTATGCCAACGCAATTGTAGAATTGATGTCCGATGAAAAATACACAGAATCAGATGACTACAACAACTTTGAAGATAACGTAATTAGCGAGACTTCTACTACGATTTTGCAGAGTCAGATACAACCAGAGGTAATTGATGTAGAGCATAACCGTAAAAACGATGAAGTAGAAAATTATAGAAAAGCAAAAGAGTATATTGACTTAATAATCAAAGAAGAAGATAATGCATTAAGAGCGAAAATGCTCCTTAGAATCCAAAAAAGAATCAATTCTACACAACTTCCTTTGACGGAAGTACAAATCGATAATTTAAATGAAATTTTGAATCCTATCAATATAAGTTTGCGTACTCCAAAAGATTATGTAATACATTTGGTAGAAAAATACAGATCAGAAAAAAGAGATATTAATTCTCTGCAAGTTGGCCTAAAACTAAGATTAAGAAATGGTAGCCTTACATTAAGTGATGAAGAAATAGAAGAACTTAATTCTACGCTAGATCTAAGCTTAGTCCAGAGATCAAAATTCAAATCAGACAAAATATACGTTCCAATTGGAAACAAATATAGTGCGAAAGGTTCAATTTCCGACAGTTGCAGAGAAAAAATGGCGAACTCAGAGGCCCTTGTTAGAAACACAATTAAGAAGAAATCGAACAAATTAACTTTTGTTGACTTCACATTAATTAATATTTTGCAGAGTTAATTTTTGAAATAGTATTGAATTCTAAAATTATTTGATATATAATATCAATGTAGTTTTTCGCTAATCAATCTAGATTTCAAACTCTTTTGTACACCTTTACAATATATTCCAAAAAAAAAGGTAGGCTTAACATGGATAATGACGAGAAATACAACTACTTATCAAGATCTGATTATCAGTTCTCTGACAACATAAGCAAAGATATTTTTTGCATAATAAGGTTTGAGTTGGGCGAATATGTAATGGATAGATATGACGAATTAATGGACGAATTTGCATCAAGTGTAACATTATCTAACCAAACATATTACGACAACAAAACTTCGATTTTGCGACGAATTAAGACATATCTTAGAGACCGTAAAATAGAAGATTTGCAGGTGTTTCTCAAATCTAAGCAACAGAGTATTAAAGATGGCTTTATGCAACCAAAAGAAGCCAAAAATTTGAGTGTTACACTGGATATTCTTGATAGTATCGCCAAAAAAATATTGCAATTAGATTATAATATTACTCAAGAATTAAGTTATGGAACATTGAAAAAAACTGGCGATGCTTATGACATTATAGACAATTATTTTGAAAAAGGACTTGACAAGAAGCATAGTAATGTATTAGATTTTATAGTAGAATGTTATGAGTACATAGTCAAATCTATTGATCTAGCATATGGAGGGATAAATTATGGCAAAAAATACTAACGTTTTCAAATTTGATATTATAGAGCGTACTATCGGCGAGATTGATTTCACAACTAAGGAAGAGGTCGTTAGACTATCTGAGATTATGAACGAAGTTGCAAGCAAGAAAGATTATTCTGCAGAAGTTAAGAAAGCTTTTGCCGATGCTTATGAAGAACTTAATTCCGAAGATTTTACTCTAGACAATTTGAAAGAAATAAAGAAATTAATTAAGCCAGAATAAAAAAATAAATCTATTAGACATGCAATATCTAATAGATTTTTTTATAAAAAAGAGGTAGTAATGATGAAATTAACCACCAAAGCACTTAATTATCACACACTATCCTCTTTTTTTAATCATCGATCAAGTTTATTCATTATTATATCCAACTTTTTGCGATCAAGATCATTTCTTCTTCGCCTTACCACCTTTACAATAACAAATGCTGCTATACCCCCTACAACAATTACACCTATAGATATCCACAGAAGTGGAATTTCACTAACCCTAACAGTTATAATTGATGCGTTTGCAGTGTCTGGAATATCAGACATAATGTATATATAACCAAATTTTCTGTCTATAAGTGACTCAATCTGCCTCTTGTTGATCTTTTGATCCCTATCACAGGCAATAGTCCAAACAGTCTTATTGTTGACCGTTATTGTAATAGTACATTTGTATAACTCGTATCTACCTTCTAGATACATTACAATTTTCTTCCCTTCTTCGTCTTTATCATCAATTTTGTTTCTATCAGGAATAAATTGATTAACCGTGAATTGATTGTTGGCTAATTTGATTCCGTTATAGTATAGCCCTTCAAATTGATAACCCTCCACTTGATCAGGCTCTACAGTAAATACTTTGTTTGCATCATAATCGAGAATAGTGTAATAAAATGTATCTTCACCTAACTGAGCATTGTCATCTGTTACATATTTACACTTTATCTGGTACTTAGTTGGATCAAACAATGGACATAGATATATATCATTCCTGTCGGCACTTTTTGTTAAGACATAGTCATCATCAAATCTATTATTGTTGTCTGTCTGTGCAAAATAATATTTGCTAGACTTCCCTTGCACTCCCCAGCCAGCAAGTGTATAAGCAAACTTTGTTGGCAAATCATCTTCTGCAACTGCTGCTCTATCTGGATATTTCGTAGAAGTACGTACATCAAATTGTGTTTGTCCAATGACCTCATCTTCAGTGTTTAAATAATAAATATAGTATATATAGTACAAATTCAATGATGCATCGGTTTGCACAGAATATTGATTATCCCCAATTTCAGTAACTACATTACTTCCATTAACCGATTTTACTTCGAACCATGATGTAACTTCTCTGTGATTATATTGTGCAATTTCTCCCTTTTTGCTAGCAAGATCAATTGTTTGAGTCTGATACCATTCTTCGCTATCAACGAACACTCCATCTAACAAATAAGTTATTGTCACTTGCTTTAGGCTTATTGTCATTATTCCCGGGATAAATGTCACAGTATAGTTGCTGTTTGTTTGACTAAAATCATCATCTACAACAATTTTAAATTGTTTTGTGTTGTTTGTTCCATCATACTTCCATTCAGCAATTTCTGCAGATATATTTTCATCTGACAAGGTATTATCACTATCATCAACATATTTCAATACTATATTAAATGTGTCTGAATACACACTAGTATTAAGCAATGTTCCATTGCCGTCTGAATAGGTAGAATAGAGTTTGTATGTTAGAGCGATTGTTGGAATTAATTCATCTGCGTAATTTTTGTTATAACTATCTGCAACAACCCATATTTCTTTTTCTGTTATCTTAAGTTGTATAGATTTCTCACTGTTATCAAAAAATACGTTATCGTTCGAATCATCACTGCTTAATGTATATGTGCCTACATTCGTTACAGTAGCATTTTGACTTAATGTCAAATATGTCTTTGTTGTGTCAGTTTCATCATCGTAGTAAAACAATTTAACAGTATATCCCCTAGTTCTATACTCTCTCTCGTTTGCCTCGTTGGTTAATAGCTCTGCATTCTCGCCATCAATTTGCCAATGCAAGCCCCTGATGCTAGACTCAATATTTAATTTTACTACTGTATTAGTTAATGCATAATTCTGATTATCTGTAGACGCAGTAAATGTATACATTCCAACATTTTTTACTTCATTAACAGCTTCGTTATTTTTAGTTATTGCAACTTCTATTTGTGGCGTTGAAGTTGAAACATATAATTTTTCACTAACATTTCTTCCTAAGTATGACATGTTATACTGCTTATTGCTAGCATAATCATTATCCTCAGTAATAAGGTTAGTGTAGTCGTTGTCTACATCCCAAGCAACATCAACTGTTTTAGGTGTAATAGTTATCGTTTGTGACATATCACCAGATATATTATACAAGTTATCCCATTCTTCTTGTTCTATTAATGTTAAAGTATATGTGCCTGCATCTTTTATATTATCAACATCTTCATAAACTGTGTTACTTCTATCAGTATATTCTATAGAGTATGCAACATTCCCATCGCTTGATACATAATTCTCGCCTAGACTAATTGATATGTAATTCTTCAAATCTTGACCATTATATTCAGCTTGGTTGTCTGTAAACACTGATCCATCTATCTCCCACGAAATAGCCACATCTGCTTTCGTTATTTCCAAAGCTATGGAAGGATTGGAAATGATATATTCATCACCCAAATCGACAGATATTGTATAATTCCCCGGTGTTTTTGCTGGAGTAGCAGTATTGTTGCCATTTTGAGATAATACAGTCGATACATTTTGTTTATCTACTATATAATAATCAGTACTATTCAAGGTATAAGCAATCTCAAGATCATCGACAAAATCTCTACCGTTATATTCTATCTTGTATGAATCGCCTGTAATTTCTGTATTGTTGTACTTCCAAGTCAATGTTATATTTGTTTGATTTGTGTCGCGTATTGCCCTACTGAGAGGTGATACTTTTACTTCGCTATCACACGCAACCAAAAAAGCTCCCATTATTGTTAGAGCAAAAATCAATATTAAACTATATAACAGCTTTTTTCTTTTTTCCATTTTCTCTCTACACTTAATTATTTTGTATTAGTATAACAAATATTTTAACAATGTCATAACCTATTTTTATTATTTGGAAAATATCAAAGTTTATAATAAAAAAAATAACTTGAATAATTTCTCAAGTTATTTTCTCTTTACATTATCTGTAATCTACTCTGATACCAGGGCCCATAGTTGTAGAAGTAACTACGCTCTTGATATAAGTACCCTTAGCAGCAGCTGGCTTAGCCTTAACAATAGCATCCATAAGTGCACCAAAGTTCTCTTTCAACTTCTCTTTACCAAAAGATACTTTTCCTATTCTTACGTGAATAATGTTAGTTTTATCTAATCTGTATTCTACTTTACCAGCTTTGATATCATCAATTGCTTTCTTAACATCAGTAGTTACTGTGCCACTCTTTGGATTTGGCATCAAGCCCTTTGGTCCAAGAATCTTAGCAACTCTACCCATAGCTGGCATCATGTCTGGTGTAGTAACGCACGCATCGAAATCTGTCCAACCACCTTGTATCTTAGCAATAACATCTTCAGCACCAACATAGTCAGCACCTGCTTGCTCTGCGATTGTAGCGTTGTCGCCCTTTGCTATAACCAAAACTCTTATCTTCTTACCAGTTCCGTTAGGCAAAACTACAACACCTCTAACTTGTTGATCAGCATTTCTACCATCAACACCTAGTTTTACATGAAGTTCTACTGTCTCATCGAACTTCGCCTTAGCAGTCTTTTCTACTAAGTCTAGTGCACTATCTAGATCATATAATTTAGTCTTGTCTACTAGATTAGCACTCTCTAAATATTTCTTACCTCTTTTCATTATCTTTCTCTCTCCTATGTGGTTCGTCGAATAAAATGATATAGATTTTTTATTCTCCCACTTTTATAACAAATTAATCTGTTACAGTAATTCCCATACTCTTGCAACTGCCCTCTACCATGCTCATAGCACTCTCTATACTACTAGCATTTAGGTCAGGCATCTTAGTCTCAGCAATTTCTCTGATTTGCGCTCTAGTAATTGTAGCCACCTTAGTTTTTCTTGGATTGTTAGAACCTTTCTCAATTCCAAGAGCTTTCTTAACAAGCACTGCAACTGGTGGAGTCTTTAGCACAAAAGTAAAACTTCTATCAGTATAGATAGTAATAACAACTGGGATTATTAGACCTGCTTGATTAGCTGTTTTCTCATTGAATTCCTTAGTGAAAGCTGGAATATTAATTCCATGAGGACCTAGTGTAGAACCTACTGGTGGACCTGCTGTTGCCTTACCTGCTGGTAATTGTAATTTTACTACTGCATTAACTTTCTTCTCTGCCATAGTGTATTCCTCCTGCCATTTTCTTTGGCATCTTTGTGGTATAAACAAAATGCATTACATAGATTTACATTTCTCCCACTTACACTCATCTAACCAATTAGACAAGTGTACTAATATATTGCTAACGAGTTGAATCGTGAACAATCATTTTCTATTATTAATTTTGAATACTAACTGCCCAAAAACCAAAATTAATCAAAAACATAATTGGGCAAACATATTGTATTAATCAAGTTCTTTTACTTGGTCTAGAGACACATCTACAGGAGTCTCTCTGCCGAACATCTCTACAACTACACGGCACTTGTTAGTATTTTCCTCTATACCAGTGATTGTACCAACAAATCCACTAAGAGCTCCGTCTAAGATCTCAACCTTAGAGCCAACTTGCAAGTTAGTATTAACTACCACAACTTTCTCTAGATGCATCTTTCTTACTTCATCTTCGCCTAGATGTAGTGGTCTTCCCTTAGGACCAACGAAACCTGTAATTCCTCTAGTTCTTGTAACTGCATGCCAAATATCATCTCCATATATCATCTTAACTAAGATATATCCCGGCATCAACTTTCTTGTAACAATCTTTCTCTTGCCATTTTTCTCCTCGACAACGTCTTCCATAGGAATAACAATATCAAAGATTCTTAGTTGTAGATTGTATTTCGCAATTACAATCTCCAAGTTCTCTTTTGCGACATTCTCATATCCGGAGAAAGTGTGAAGAACGTACCATTTCGCATCTTTCTTAGCTTCCTCTATTTGCCTTTGCAATTCTTCTTGCTCTGGACTCAAGTGTTGTTCTTGCGAATTGTCTTGTACAACTTCGTTGCTAACTTCTTCCTTCTCGACCTCAGTCTCAACAACTTGATTATCTATATTTTTCTCTTCGTTCATACTCTTTCTACAATTCAAGTTTTTCAAAGAAAATTATATCGACATAATTTCCTTATAGAACTTATTTCCTTTTATAGATTTTTAAGATATACGGACCTAGCCCATTAATAAGCTAAATATCCAATAGAACAATCTGTCGGCGCCAAAAAGAAGTAGTGTGCATATAGCAACAAGTAATATAACCACACCAGTTGTCTTTACGACTTTGCCAAATGATGGCCAAGATACTTTCTTCAATTCGCTATACAACTCTTTTGACTTCTGTCCTACACCTTTCTTATCAGACTTCTGCTTCTTTGCCTTTTTGGCATCTTTAGCTTTTGCGTCTTTAGCCTTTACATCTTTTGTTTTGGTTGTTGTAGCAACTTCTTTGTTATCAACATTGCTTTCAACATTTTTATTCTTATTTTTAGCCATTATAGACTCCTTACAAGTTATTATTACTTAGTCTCTTTGTGAGTAGTATGTTTCTTGCAAAAACTGCAATATTTATTAACTGTTATTCTATCTGGATCATTCTTTTTGTTCTTCTCAGTAGTATAATTTCTTCTCTTGCACTCTGTGCATTCCAAAGTAATAGTTTCTCTCATGACATTTCTCCTTAAACATTAAGTTAATTTTACCGATTGAAATTCTATCATAATAGTAGACTTTTGTCAATACAATTCATAACAAAAAAAGGCGCGAACACCTTTTTTCAATCTAAAGTAGTACTTGTATAATATCATAAATAATATTTGTTGTAAAGTATTTTTTGAAAATTTTCTATATGTTATTTTATTAATTATATGTAATAGGCTATATTTTCATCAAATCTCGTCAAAAGCCTTCATTATTTCAGCAAGATCTTCTTTTGGATTAAGAATAGCATCAAGGTCAAAAGACTCATCTTCCTCGTTGATATTTCTTGTTAGATTGCGGAAATATGCATTGTCGTTAGACAAGTCGTCATCTAAGATATCTGGTCCAGATTTAAGACTAAGTTTCTGCGATATGCTATTCAGTTTTCTACTAATACTAAGCAATCTTGCATTTTCTTTCTTTGTTGTTTCGCTTAGATCAGTACTTGCTTTGGTCTGTTTTGGCAACTTTTTCGCCTTACTTTTCTCCACTTCTTCTTTGCTTGGCTCAGTCTCAATTAAGTATTCCATTCTATTAAGCAAATTTTTAATATAATTACTGCTATTTTCCTTAAGACTATCTTTCACAGATTTATCTTCTGGCCTGTTATTATCAAACTCCTCATTTTGCTTAACAATCATGTCAAGGTCGTTACCGAAATCTTGCAACGCTACCCCTACTTTACCATTTTGCATGCTATATAGAGTGTTCTTGTCAAATTGCGCCAGCATGTCCTTCCACTTGGCATACATCAATCTCATTCTTCTAACTTCAAGGTCATATATCTTTTTAGAACTTTTCTCAATTTGTTCAGATTTCTCTACAGCAAAAAGTAATGCTTTTGATACCTCTTCCTCTTTTAGCTTACTTTCGCTTAAATTAGTCTCTAGCATGTTATATTCATTCTTAAGAGCAAAAAGTTTGTCCTTTTGCTCGGACAATCTCTTTTCGTATTTCAATGTAAGACTATCAATATATTCATCTACTTGGCTAATGTTATAGCCACTTTTGTCTATCTCAAATTTCGCCATATTTATTCAAACTAACTCTCTTTTATGTTATCAGTAAAACAATTGCAATCAGTCCCAAAAACAAGCCAAATCTCAGCTGAAACGCCATCTTAGTAAAAATATAAAATATACAAGATATGACAGATGGAACAATTATAATATACCCTATAATCTTTGTAATTGACACATCTATTATCCTGCCACCAAAAATTAGCAAAAGTACAAAATAACAGATACTACATATTAAGAAAAAGAGCATATTTTGCCTGTGATACAATATCGTCTTGCTAAGTAGAACAACTATGATCATTCCTATGTAGCAGATTAGCCAATACTGTGTCGCAAATTCCAGATTTATTACAAATATACTACCAAATATTACTAATGCCAGAACGTCTACAATGGCTTGAATGTGGATTTTTTTCAAATCTGATTTTTCTTTCTTTCCTTTAATACAATAATTACTATTCCTATTGTACCCAAAATTACTAGAAATAAACTAAGCCACTTCGAAACAGGCTGACTGCCAATAAATAATTGTGCACTAGTATCTCTAAAACTTTCTGTAAAATATCTAACTATGCCATAATAAAATAAATAACAACTAGCAATAAGACCAGTGCTCCTATACTTCCTTAATAACATAGCAAGCACGAAGAATCCTATAAGACACAACATACTCTCCCAGAAAAACGTTGCAAGATGCCAACCTCCATGAACATAGTATGCAATAGGAAACCATTGCAAAGCCTTGTTAGTCACTTCGGAGCCATAACAACAACCAGCAGTATAACAACCTATTCTACCTATCGCTTGACCTAGAATTAACACAGGAGCAACTACGTCCATTGTCTTCAAAATGTTGACTTTCTTAATCAAACAGCAAATTACTAATCCAATAGTGCCACCAATAATTCCACCATAGACAGCTAGACCACCTTTGCTAAAATCAAAAAACATGTCGAAACTATTGTTGAATATACAATAATATACCCTAGCACCAATCAAACTAAGTGGAAATATCCACCATATAAGGTCATATGGTAGATCGGATTTCAAATCCCTATATTTGCAATATTTGACGCTAAAAGCCAGCGCAAGTAAGAATGCAACACCAATGAGAACACCATACCAACTAAAATTAACACCAACCAACTTGAGAAATATTAATATAGCCAACACGCCTGCCGATACCGCAAGTGTAATAAGACCATTTCTTGTATTGAATTCAGCACCTGCAATGCTAAATGTATTCTTGTTAAATTTCATAAAGTTATCTTCCTTTCATCGAATCTTGTACTTTCACATTATTATAGTCCACAAAATATATTTATGTCAATCAAATATAACGCAGTGCATTGATAGATTCTCTTGATTAATATGTGATTTATATATTCAATTAAGATAGATGAAAATTGACTGTCAACAACACGGCACGATGTTTTGTGTGTCTAAGCTACGCATCACTCCGTTTGTAAACATAATTATTTCCAGCATAACCATAACTGCTTGTAAAATACTCGTAGACACTACAATCTGCTTACGCCATTTGTAACACTAACCTATCTATTGTAAAAATTTTCAATAAGCCTGTCACAAAATATTCTTTTTTATCACTATCATATGCTATATTATTTTCTTGGATACTACACATAATAATATTTTGGTTGTTTTTTCCATTTATCCTATCCTATTAATAAAAAAATAAAATTATCTTAAAATCGAAAAAACTATGCTAGCAAAATTGTGCTAGCATATTCTTAGTCTATTCTTCTGTTACATTTATTGTATATGAGCATTGTCTATCTTCATATGATATTGTTACTGTATGCTCTCCCACCACTGTCATGTCTGGAATATTGGTTATCATACTATATGTTACTTTTACTTCCTCAGTATTTCCTTTTAGTCTAGTAACAATAATTGTAGCTTGAGGTTGAAAATCTTCTCCAACAACATAAGTGACCGTATATCCATCTTTTAATTCTATCTTAGTTACTGTATTGGCTCGAACTTCGATAGTATATTCATAAGTTACACCGTTATATTCTATGGTTATTATTTTAGTCCCTGCAGTTGACATATCAATCTGATCTAGATTCTTAATCATGTCTGATGTTACATTAACTACATTTTTCCCAATCTTTAATTTTAAGTTATCTACAACTAGAGTGTCGTTGATAAAATAGGTTGTTGTACCTTCCACACAATAGTTAGAATCGTTGTCGCCACATGCCACAACTCCAATTGCCGAAACTAATGCAACTGCTCCAATTGCTATACTCTTCCATAATCCCTTTCTCATAAATGTTTTCCCTCTTTTATATATCTATATTTGTTATAACAGAATATTATCTTATAGTCAAATAAATTACAACACCCTGCAATAATAATACTCCGTAGCGGAGCACTGTGTGCTCCATAATATCCATAATCGTAGCGGAGCACTGTGTGCTCCATTGATATCCAATAACCGTAGCGGAGCACTGTGTGCTCCATCACTCTGTGCTCCATCACTGTGTGCTCCATCACTCTGTGCTCCATAAAACGCAGAAGCTTATAAAAGAAAAAAGAGGAAGACTATATTATTATCTTCCCCATATTTTTATTTTTCATTAAGTTTTGATTTAGAATTTTTTAATCTATTCATAGATTCTTGCAAACTTTTTGTGTTAGAGGTTTTATTTGAGTTGATACTATTCATCTTATCTTTCAAATCATTGACAGATTTCTTGGCCTGCTTTTCTTTTTCATCTGCTTGAGTATTTTTCTGCTCTGCTTTGGTATTTTTCTCCTCAGCTTGAGCGTTTTTCTGCTCCGCTTTGGTATTTTTCTCCTCAGCTTGAGCGTTTTTCTGCTCGGCAGTCTTAATCATTTCTTCAGAAATTTTATCAAAGTCTACATTATCCAGCCTTTCCTCATTCGCTTTCTTTATCTGTTTATTTGCTTCTTCAACTATAGCCTTCTCTTGCTTTCTTAACGAGTCGTTCTCGTTGACAACTTCTTTGTTCCTATTCTCCACCTGTTGCAACTTCTCATTAGTAAGCATTAACTGTTCCTCTGCATGCAGAAGTTTTGCCCTAAGTTCGTCTGCATCATCATATCCTTGGAATTCTTTTGCACCCTTAGATAGCGATACACGCTTTCTAAACTCATCGGAACCAAAGTACTCTTTAACACTATCTATTGTCTCAATTTGAGCCAATTTCTGACCTAAATCCTTTTCTAATCCTGCAATCTGTTCTGACTTGTTGTTAATCTCCAACTCATAAGAAGAAATCTTCTGCGTCATGTTGTCTATTTCATTCTGCATTACAACTTTCTGTTCTTCTAATTCTTTGAAATGAGGCTCGTTCTGCTTGTTAACAATCTCATTGATTAAGCCATATATTTTGTTAGAATAACTCTTGCCCTCAGACAACATTATTGCTTCTAGCTTCTTTCTTCTAGATTCGACTTCTTCATCAATTGCATCTAATTCTTCCTGCAACTCTGTCTGTTGTTTTTTAAATCTTGCTTCAGATAACTGATGGTCTTTCTCCAATTGTTGTAGCTTCTGTTGCTCCTCATCATATCTTTTCTTTAAATAATTCGCCTCAATCTTAACAGAAGTATTATTCAATTGCTCAGTGATCTGATTCATACTCTCTCTAATTGTTTGAGATTTCCTCTCGAAATCCTTAGTTACATCATCAAAGTTCTTAGAATAATTCGCAATTTCCTGCTCTTTGCTTGTACGCCTTTCAACCAAATTACGCTTAATATTGAAATATTTCTCGCATTCGGTCATTGCACGTTCTAGCAAAATAGATCCTTCCACTCCCAACTCATCGAAATCAAACTTCTCGTAATTTTGATTATTTAATTCTTCTTCTTCCTTGTCTTTCTGATCCTGAATAGCTTTCTTATCTAAGTATTCTTGTAATACAGAAATACCGTCTTTGATTTCTTTAGGGGTAAATAGAATTTCATAATCAATATATGGAGGCATTGTTGTACAAGCCTTGTTAATATATCCTTGGAATTCTCTAAATTCATAATATAGATCATTGGTAAATGACGCATAAGTTGATTCCATGATAGCAATAATTAGGAATCCCAAAAACAACATCAATCCCGGAATTAGAACTGTATCGAACAATGTTCCTACTACATACGTATTAATATCAACGACTTCCCTAGATAGCGATCTTGCAAATAACACCAAAGATATCAAAATAGAAAAAATTATATATAGAATCTTTGCAATCTTGATACTTGTCTTGTATCCACTTGCCTTGCTTGGATGATCTATAACCGTCTCTGTATTCATGTATTCGCTAGGCAACTTGTCTCTATTCAACATATATTCTTGCCAAGAATGACGAAGCGCCTTCGGAGATGTCTTCATCTTAGCATTCAACTCTACCAAATTTTCTTCATTAATGTATGGATTCTTGCTCAAGAAACCATTTATTGACTTGACACTCTTCATAAGTTTTTTCTCATAAGTATTTCTCCTAGCAATAAGGACAATTGCCGTGATCAACACTATCAAGCCTAGCGCAACGAACATCAATACCGTTTCACTTAGATTATTTGCAAGACTTTCTACAAAATTAATAAACTTACCATACAACGTAGTCTGGTCATATCTTTCTGTAGCTGCTGCAAGTATTAAATTAATCATTTTCCATTTCTCCTAATTTGGTTTGTACCATATAGTCAATTTTAGTATACCACACAAAAAATCATTTTACTAATATTTTTATATTTAAATTTATTTTACAAAAAGTGTGTTCTTTGTTGTTAATAACAATGTTTTTATACACTTAGGCAAAAATAAATGTTTGACAATATAAAAATATTTTAATATAATACAAGTATCCATAAAGAGTGTGCGAGGGACAGCCCCTATGACCACACAGCAACCTGCAACATAAGCAAGGTGCTAAAGGCTGACCGATGGTAGTATTAATCTAACATATATCAACCCATCGGATCCGATGGGTTTTTTATTTGTTCGAAGCAGAATCCATCTCCAATATACATTTATGGAAATAAAAATAAATAAGGAGATAAAATGATCAAAATAATAACAAGCGAGTCCGTTAACATAGGTCATCCGGACAAAACGTGCGATTGCATTGCAGATGCTTTCCTTGATGAAGCATTGTCACAAGATTCGAATAGTCAAATGGCAGTTGAATGTGCAATCAAGAATGATAAGTTGTTTATCTATGGAGAGGCAACGACCAAAGCAAAAATAGACTATGATACTATAGCCAAAAATATACTCAAAGAAATTGGATATAGTAATGATTTTACAGTTATTAAAGAGTTAAGTGAGCAAAGCCCAGAAATTAATCAAGCAGTGGTAAAAGAAAAATTTTGTGCAAACGACCAAGGAATAGTATATGGCTATGCTACACAAGAAACAAAAGAATTAATGCCACTACCTATCATGATTGCGCACAAACTTATGAAAAAATATGATGAATTTAGAAGAAAAACTGATACATTCTTTGCTGATGCAAAAAGTCAAGTCTCGATAATCTACAACGACAACAAAGCTGTGGAAGTGTCAACAATTCTTGTCAGCGTATCTCATAGTGAGAAACTTAACACCAATTCAATACGAGATGCAATAATAGACAACGTCATCTCTCCAGTCATGGAAGAGTATACACATCTTATTGGAAAAAACACTCAGATTATAATTAATCCAAGTGGCAAATTTACCGTATGGGGAAGTTTTGGTGATAGTGGTTGTGTAGGTAGAAAAATTGTAGTTGACAGCTATGGAGGAGTAGGTCGAGTTGGAGGAGGTTGTTTCTCAAGCAAGAATGCGACAAAAGTAGATAGATCAGGTGCTTACTATGCCAGATATGTCGCAAAAAATATAGTTGCACATGGCTATGCTTCAGAATGTGAAATTCAAGTTGCGTACGGGATAGGCCTTGCAGAACCTGTGTCAATCTGCATTGAATGTTTTGGCACTAACACTAAATCAATGTCAGAATTAACAAAGTATGTTGAGCAAAACTTCGATTTCAGCCCAGATAACATTATTAAAGAATTAGATTTGTTGAGGCCAATATATAAAGCAACTGCTTGCTATGGTCATTTTGGTAGAAGTGAATTTCCTTGGGAGCAAATCAAAGATTAAAACAATCTATAGACATTTTTCTTCATTAATGTTTACCTAATCACTCATCTTCTTAACACACAAATTACGAATAAAATGTAACAAATCTGCTCTAATTATTTCACTTTTATTAAGTGATATGTTATACTTGATTCGATATCTATGAAAAAGGGGGAAAATACATTAGCAGATAATTTACCTATTATTTTTGCTAATTGTATAACAAATTAAATGGATTTATTTGATAAATGTGGATCTATTACATTACTAAAAGAAATCAGAGATGAGGGAATCTATCCATATTTCCAAACGTTAGAATCTGGACAAGACACAGAAGTTATTATGAACGGACAGAAAACTATCATGATTGGTTCTAACAACTATATGGGACTTACTTCCCATCCAGATGTAATTAAGGCTGGTGTTGAAGCAATTGAGAAGTATGGCTCTGGTTGTTCTGGCTCAAGATTCTTGAATGGTACACTTGATATTCATGTGAAGTTAGAAGAAGAATTGGCAGAATTTTTGCACAAAGAAGCAGTTGTTACATTCAGCACAGGCTTCCAGTCTAACTTAGGAATTATTTCTGCAATAGCAGGCAGAAACGATGTAATTATTGGAGATAAAGAGAATCATGCTAGTATATACGATGCTTGCAGATTAAGTTATGCAAAACTTCTTAGATATAACCATAGCGATATGGAAGATCTAGAGAGACAATTGCAATCTGTTCCAGAATACAAAGGAATACTTATTGTAACAGATGGCGTATTTAGTATGAGTGGCGATATCTGCAAATTGCCAGAGATAGTCAAGCTTGCAAAGAAATACGGTGCTAGAGTTATGGTTGACGATGCACACGGTCTAGGCGTTCTTGGAGCACATGGCAGAGGCACAGCAGAGTACTTCGGATTGGAAGACGAAGTAGATATCTATATGGGCACATTTAGCAAGTCTTTGGCAAGCCTTGGTGGATATATGGCAGCAAAGAAAGAAGTCGTTGATTATGTTAAGCACTCTTCTCGTCCATTTATCTTCTCAGCCTCTATAACCCCTGCTAGTTGCGCTTGTGCAAGAGCAGCACTGAAAATAATTAAAGAGCATCCAGAGAGAGTTCAAGCATTGCACGATATTACTAATTACATGAGAAGTAAGTTGAAAGAATATGGTGTAAAGATAGTTGAGATAGACGATACTCCTATCATTCCTATATACACATACACTCCTAAGAAAACATTTATTGCGTGCAAGATGCTTGCAGAGCATGGTGTATATGCCAATCCAGCAGTTCCACCTTCCACTCCAGAAGGTCAATGCTTAATCAGAACAAGCTATACAGCAACTCATACCAAAGATCAGATGGATAGAGCAGCAGCAATTATCAAAGAAGTTCTTGATCAAGTAGATGCAATGAATATCACTGACTAAAAAAAAATTATCCCTTGGATTATAACAAGGGATTTTTTTTGCGCTGTATCGCATATTTTTACTTCTTTATAAAAGTTGTGCATATTGCATCATTAGAACAACTGCACACAGATATTCCATTGGCTTTGCATTTGCCAGATGTATTAAATAGACAATCAGCACCACACTCTATATCTACATTTCTTTTGAGTCTAAATGGGTGATAATCTGGCGCCGTCTCGAACATATCCCTGCTCGCATCTTTTTTATTTCTTTCTGCTACATCTTCTGCCACTTCGAAACTGTTGCAACTGCTATCACTACCTACCCTAATACAATCTTTCATGCAAGAATATCTATCGTTATTTTTGCAATTCAATTTTTTACATTTTAGATCCATATAATTCTCCTTTATTATACATTACTCTTATCTTTTCCAAAGCCCAGTGATGTTATTCACAAATTTTGCATCATTTTGTTGACTAGGTAATGTCCAATTCATTTGACATGTTACAATTATTGTAATACAATGATTTTAAATCAGTCGGAGGAAAAAATTTTTATGAAAATAGTTTTGTTGAAAGATCTCAAAGGCAAAGGCAAAAAGGGAGATATTATAGAAGTTAACAATGGCTATGCCAACAACTTCTTAATTCCTAATGGCTATGCACTGGCAGGCACAGCGACTAATCTTAACGAAGCAAAACAAGCCCAAGCAAGCAACGCATACAAGGCAGAACAAGAGCGACTTGCAGCAGTTGCTCTGGGAGAGAAAATCAAGAACGTTACACCAGTTATCTCTATCAAATGTGGAGAAAACGGCAAAACTTTCGGTTCTGTAACCAACAAGGAAGTATCCGAAGCACTGGAGTCGCTTGGATTAAATGTAGATAAGAAGAAAATAGAACTCGCAACAATCAAAGCAGTTGGCACTTACACAGCTACTCTAAGGCTTCACCCTACAGTGATTGTTAAGATGAATGTCAATGTTGTACCACAACAATAAATTAAAGCAAATCTCGAATCTTTGATTTGAGATTTTTTTATATATAAATGCACAAAAAAAGCAAGCCCAAGAAACTCAATCTAAGGCTTGCAATTATTTATTTGGTTTGTAAAAATAATCTATATATAACTACTTAAGTTCTACAACAGCACCAGCTTCTTTAAGCTTAGCTTCCATCTCTTTAGCTTCTTCAGCAGCAACGTTCTCTTTGATAGTTGCAGGAGCACCATCTACAAGAGCTTTTGCCTCGCCAAGACCTAGACCAGTAACTTCCTTAACGATCTTGATAACAGCAATCTTGTTTGCGCCAGCTTCCTTCAATACAACGTTGAATTCGCTCTTTTCCTCTGCAGCAGCAGCAGGAGCAGCACCAGTAGCAGCTACAGCAACTTGTGCAGCAGCACTAACGCCAAATTTCTCTTCTAATAATTTAACTAATTCGCTAACTTCTAATACAGTTAGGCTCTCAATTTCTTCTACGATTTTATTTAAATCTGCCATTTTTATAATCTCCTTCAATATTCTTAATTTTTTTGTTTTTTTTTATTTCTCTTACGCTTCTTTCTTAGCGATCTCGTTCAAAGCTCTTGCCATAGCAGACATAGGACCTTGAAGTACAGACATAAGCATAGAGATAAGTACAGGTTTGCTAGGAACTTTAGCCAACTTCTCAACTTCGGCTTTATCCATTATTGCACCATTAACGATTGCAAATTTTACACTCATTTTGTTAAGTTTCTCAGCAGTTTCACAGAAAATTCTTGCTGGAGCAACTTCGTCCTCAGAGAAAGCAATAGCTGTAGTACCCTCGAAATTCTTAGCATCATAGCCAGTAATTCCAAGACCATCTAGAGCTTTGATAAGAAGTCTGTTTTTGAATACTTTGTAAGTAACATTTGACTCTCTAAATGCTTTTCTAAGTTCGGTATCTTCAGCAACAGTGATTCCACGATAATCAACAAAAACCATGCTTTTTGCATTCTTCAACTCTTCTTGAATGTCTGCAACGAGTTTCTTCTTTGCTTCTAAATTTGAACTCATAGTCTCTCCTTATTTTATTTTTACACCCTTATATTAGTAAAATAAAAAATCTTCTATTGCCAAACAGCATTAGAAGATTATAAGAGACACCTATTATCTAATAACACTTTCCCTCGGCAAGATTTACGACCAATCAAATTGATCACTTGCTGTCTTTGGCAAAGACATGATTTAATTTTTTACAAGCGTAATTTTACCAACTTTTTTTCTCTTTGTCAATACTTTTTAAGACATTTTATGTAATATTTTATATTGCATTAACAAAAAATTAGATTATCCCACCCTCATTGCTAACAATTGTGTGGCATAATCTAACTTCTTTTTAACTGTTATCTTCGTCTTGGTCTTTATCCAATTTGTCTTCCATATTGTCTTGACTACTTTTAACGTTTTCCTTAATTGCGTCTTGCATAGCGTTGTAATTAATTATATAGTAAGGTTGTAAGTTCTGGAAATCTTTGCAAGTGTTAGGCACTGTGGCAATACAGCCAATAATCACAACCACGCCAAAGGCAAGTGTTAGGAACATATTAATCGTAAATATACTTACTGCATGTCCATAAGTCCACAGCATAATTACATTGCTAAGCATAGTCAACAACCATGCGAAGAATACACCTACAATCACCGCCGACACATACAACATAAGCGTAAATAAGGCAATATTTACATTCATATTAACCTTTGTACAACCTATTGCTCTGTACATTCCAATCGTCTTGGCATTATTTAAGAAAGTTTTTCTTACAAAACTATGAATCGTAAATAACATTAATAATACGAACAAAATTGCAAGTCCCACAAATATCCATCGCAATATTTCAATTGTATTAGAGATACCATATATAGATTCAGTTGCTAGAGTCTCCACTTTGAAATCTTCACCTTCTGCAATCAAAGTATCAATTACGTTCTGTATTTCCCCTATACTAAATATCTTAACAGGCATTATAACAGTATTTGTCTTGTAATTAGATGCAATATATATCTTCTCAAAGGCAGATCGTTCATCTCTAAATCTGCCCCCTTCGGTAACCAACTTGCTTTTAACAACAATTGTCTTCTGTATGCTTTCATCAGGAATAAAACCAGCAATAGTATATTCTTCTGCAAAACTACCTATACTGATTTGTATTCTAAGATAATCGTATGCATAGTTAACCAATGAACGTGCGTCAGTACACTTGTCTCTAATTTGTTCAAAAGTTACTTGCTCAACTTCTTGATCGGTTGCGCTGTTGTTGTATTTGTATTGATTGACTAGCGTCAAAATTATATCTGAAGATACATATATTTGTTTTGTTGTCGAACTTGCGTCAGAACCGAATACGCTCTCAAAACTACTAACTTTGCTCTCATCAAACAAATTAGCAATTTCATTAAAATAATTGCTGTTAGAGTTAACCACTTCTACCTTATCGTTAGCATTGAAAAGTTCTGCTTTGGTATTAGTAACACTAAGCCCATTGATCAACAATGTACCATCACTTCTTCTGGAGTTGGTTGTGTAGAAGTTGGTGTTAACATGAATTACAGAATATACATGCTTTAGATTATATTCAAATATCTTCTCTTTGCCTTTCTTAACTGTTAAATCATTATTAACATACTCATCGAAATCTGTCTTGTAGATTCCAATAATGTTGTACCTCATGCCATTCATATTGAAGTTAACACTTGTTATATTGCCAGAAGTAATTGCATCATACAAATCAATATTACGAAGCTTTCCAGTCACATTTTGCCCCGGTGCAAATCCAGCATTGATGCCATACTTAATAATGCACTCAGCCATATAATCAGATATCACAACATTCTGCGAATGTGCCTCGTCATTGGCAATTGCTCCAAGGCCGGTATACTTGCCAGACAATATCTTTTGACCAAATTTGTTGACTTCCTCTACGCCAATATCTTGACTATTAGTTATTAATGAAGTTACTACAAATTCATCAGATATGTTAGTCTCCCAATCAACTTCGTGCATAGCACACATATAAGAATAATTCAATTCTTGCATGTGTTCTATTACAGTTTCTTGATTGCTCGTACTGTCATAATTAAGCATTTTCTTGTCAGTATTGCTTTTGCCTTGGTAAAACTCAATATAATTATCATTATGGTCATAGCTAGACTTCGCAATAACTTGGCTAGTCTTGAATGTGCATAGCGTTCCGAACATAGTAAAACATATAACAACCAACACTGCCCAGACCATACTAGTAATAATAGACTTGCGAGTGCTACGGAATATAGACTTAAAAAACATTCCTGTAGCATCTAGAGTCACCCTGTGTTTTTTCAAAAAAACCGACTTATCCATCATGCTTTTCTCTGGAGTAACGCTTACGGAATTGCTTTGAGTCAATGTGTCGGATACAACTGTGCCATTGTCTATAGCAACAACTCTATCTGCGAACTTGTTAATATATGGCTCACTATCAGATACAATAATTACAAGGTGCGATTCGCTAACTTCCTTCAACAACCTCCACACTCTTAGCAGTGCATCAGATTGCAACGTGTCATCTAGACTATCAACTAACAACACTTTAGGACTCTTTACTAGCAACCTTGCCACAGATGTCAAAGCCTTATTCTCTGGTGTACAATCTTTGCCCAAAGTGTTAATAGCCGACGTTATTCTAAGATTGTTAAATAATTCCTCAAGTATTGCTTTCTTTGGCTTAATTCTTCCAAATGCCGATCCAATCTCGATGTTGTCTCGTAATGTCAATTCGTCTACAATATCACTAGCGCCAAACACACAGCCTACATAATGCGTTCGGTAGTTTTCTAATTCTTTACTACCAAGCAGTCCAATATCTACGCCATCTACAAATATATTGCCGTCAGTGTATTCATCAATTCCACCAATTACACGTAGCAGACTAGATTTGCCAGACTCTTTGCCACCTTTAAGAACAACTAGTCCAGTATCTGCAAATTGCAAATTAATATTATGAAGTATCTGCACTTCATTGCCTTGTCTTATTACCCTCTTTCCAATATTCTTAAGTGTAATCATTTTTCATTCTCTTTATACTATACTAATATATTTAACAATATTTTATCAAATTTATCACCCTTTAACAAATAATTCATAACACAATAATAATTTAGACAAAAAAAGAAATAATGCATCGCACACCACATTATTTCTTTTTTTGTCTGTTATGGAGTAGTACTCTCAAACAAATCAATCGTAAGATCTATCTCTTCGTCCATTAGATTGAATAATTTGTCATCAGAATAACCATTTCCGGCTACACTAACAGTGCCTGTATTATCACTATTAGAACCACTAAAAGCGTTTTTAACATTACTGTAATTAGCAGTAGTTTTATCAAACGTATGTATCCATATCATTCCTCCACACGCAATATATGTATCGCTATTTCCTACATCTCCTGAATTATTAATTCTCATGGTACCAAGTCCATATGAACTCTGATTATATGCAATAAATGCGCCACTCAATATTGCACCTGTAATATTGTACTCATCCTCGTCGTCATCACTTTCTTTTTCTTCAGCGACTTTTGTTGAATTAACCGTCCCAGAGTTGGTAATTCCAGACCCAATAGTGTCCACATGTTTCACATTATAGCATATAGCAAT
>CAJOPQ010000066.1 GCA_905236445.1 uncultured Clostridia bacterium | reverse complement strand
TCAACAAAGAATTAAGTGCTGACGAAGTTAATTTCGACATCGATAGCAGTTCCTCATAATGTTTCTCGCCCCTATCGAGTATGTCTAATATTAGACGCTCTTCTATACTTAATTGATCCACCTTCATCTCTTGTTGTACGGGTGACACTTTGCCAAAAAATTCTAATATATCATTTGGCTCTAACACAATTGAGCCTTGACAACTTTTAATTATTTCATTAGATCCTTTGGAATAAATATCGTTTATTCTTCCCGGCACAACAAAGACTTCTCTATTATACTCTATCGCATAATCTTTGGTAATCAATGCACCACTTTTCTTTGGTGCTTCTACAACAAGCACTGCCATTGACAACCCAGCCACGATTCTATTACGCGCAGGGAAATGGAAATTCTGTGGTTTCTCATCCGGCGCATACTCTGTTATAATTAAGCCACCATTTGCTACAATTTTGTCGAGTAGATTGGCGTTGCACGCAGGATAAATATGGTCAAAGCCACTACCCATTACAGCTATTGTCTTACCCTTAACTTCTAGTGCCGCTTCGTGAGCTATGGAGTCGATACCATCAGCAAGGCCACTAATAATACAAACACCATCTCTTGCTAGGACTCTAGTAAAACTCTTTGTCACTTCTTGACCATAATTGGTACACCTTCTTGTCCCAACTACTGCAAGAGTAGCATCGTATTCTAGAAGTTGCAGATTGCCCTTAGCATACAACAGCAATGGCGGATTGTATATCTCTTGTAATTTATAAGAATAATATCTAGATAATATAGTTATTATATCTATTTGTTTCTTAGCAAGTTGTGCAATATAGTTGTTAACAACATCTATATCAACGCTATAGATACTAGCAAGTTCATCTTTACTTAAAATTTTGTCTAATTTCTGTAAAATTGCATCACCATTAAAAATTATAGAAACATCTTCTAATGTCTCTATAATTCTCTTAATCTTCATGTATGTAAGGTTGGTCTGTGTGACCATCGCAATTATAGCTTTGTCTTGCAAAGTATATTCCATGTTTTAACTCCAGTATTTATTATCTAAGGATCTATATGATATTGCTTCCATTATGTGTTGTTCCTGTATGTCTTGCGAACCCTCAAGATCTGCAATTGTTCTAGCAACCTTAAGTATTCTATTGTAAGCTCTTGCAGACAAATTAAGTTTCTCAAAAGCCGTCTTCAATAATTCATTGCTCTCTTCAGAAATCTGACAATATTGCTTGATTTGTTTGTCTGTCATCTTAGCGTTGGCATAATTATCGCTACCAGCGAACCTCTGCAATTGAATTTGCCTTGCACTGTCTACCCTTTTCTTAACTTCTTGACTTGGTTCCTCATTGGCCTCTAATCTCAAATCGTCATAATTCACATTATCTACCTCTATATGCATATCTATTCTATCCATCAAAGGTCCAGATAATTTGTTAAGATATTTTCTAATAGCCTGTGGTGTACATTTACATTCTTTGGTTGTGCTACCATAGTTGCCACAAGGACATGGATTCATACTAGCAATAAGTGTGAAATTGGCAGGATATACCACACTCGCCTCCAATCTAGAAACAGTAATGACGCCATCTTCTAGAGGTTGTCTAAGCGTTTCTAGAGTATTTCTATTATATTCTGGCATTTCATCTAAGAACAATACTCCGTTATGGCACAGACTTATCTCTCCGGGTTTGGCAACTCTACCACCACCAGTCAATGCAATCATTGTTGTGGTGTGATGTGGTGACCTAAATGGACGCTTAGTAAGTATGCCTGTCTTGGTGTCAAGAGTGCCTGCAATACTATGTATTTTGCTTATTTCTAGCGCTTCTTCGAATGTTAAATCTGGCAATATAGATGGAAAAGCTTTGGCAAGCATTGTTTTACCACTTCCCGGAGGGCCGATTAGCAACACATTATGACCACCTGCTGCAGCTATCTCTAATGCTCTTTTGGCTTGTGATTGTCCTTTGACATATTTGAAGTCGTTAGATATAGTAGACTTAGATTGCAAGTCTTTGAAGTTCTGCACTTTGACTTTTTCTATCTCTATCTCATTTTTCAAGAACTTAACTGTCTCAGTTAGACTGCTTACAGGATATATCTCCAACCCATCTATAAAGCTAGCTTCATTTTCGTTTGCTTTAGGAATAATAAATTTCTTGATTCCAAGTTGTTTGGCATATATTAGCATTGGAAGAATTCCATTAACCTTATTAACTGAGCCATTAAGACCAAGTTCGCCCAACATAACAAATTCTTTCGCTTTCGTAATTTCTAATTGATCGCTGGCACAAAGTATGCCAATGGCTATTGGCAAGTCATACATTGGCCCTTCTTTCTTTGTATCTGCTGGTGCCATATTTACTATAATTTTCAATATAGGATATTGCAAGCAACTATTCTTAATAGCACTTTTAATCCTTTCTTTGCTCTCCTTAATAGATGTACCAACCAGACCTACTACCTCATATCCGGGCAGTCCTTGGTTGATATCCACTTCGACCTGCATTTTGTATCCTTCTAATCCAGATAACCCAAATGAATTAAGTATTGCTAACATTTTTACTCCCTTATTGATAATTTTCTCACTTATTATATAACATAACTTCTTATTTTGCAATAATTTATAGAATAAATGTTCTAACAAAAGAAAAAGACAAGATATTTTTCTTGTCTTATATGCTTCTTGCAATATCTGCTAACTTTCTTTTGCCCAAAGTTTTGCAGATAGAATACAAATCTGGAGTGTTTGTTTTGCCCGTTACGGCTACTCTTATTATACTACAGAATGTCGCAGTATTGCCGTTGTATATAGATGGATTAAGTTTATATAATTTATTATCAGTACAGAAATTATACTTTTCAGCCAATCTCTTTACATTAGCAAACCAAGCATCTTTGTCAGCATTGAAATCAAATGTATCCACATATTCGTCCATAATCTTCTGAATAAGCAGATAATCGACATCGAACTGAGTAAAGTCAATTGCAAGTTCGCTATAATCTTTGAACATATAATTATAATACTGAGGAACTTCTTCCCACTTGGCAATATCTTTTCTAGGCTTTGCTCCACCACGCTCTATATCAAATACCTTAATAGCATATTCTTTGTCTTCTTGCAAAGTTTTTGCAAAATCTGGATTATATTCTTTTGCCCAAGCCAACACCTCATCATACATTCTTTCTGCAGAGTAAGATGCAATAATATTCTTAGAAATATCATTTAATTTCGCAAAATCGAACATAGGATTATTGGAGCCAATTTTCGATATTTCAAAAGGAAATTCCTTGTATGACAGTGTTGGATTGTTCTGTCTCCATTCTTCGAAATCGCTATTGATAAGAGTTATTACATATTCGATAACTGCTTCCTTAGGATAGCCAAGAATTCTAAAATATCTAGAGTCTGCCTCTACATCTTTTCTTTTGCTTAATTTCCTCTTATTGCCATTATCTAACTTACATATTACTGGAGTATGTGCATATTTTGGTGATGGATAGCCAAAAGCCTCGAACAAATCTATGTGACTAGCAAGCGATTGATACCATTCTTCGCCTCTAATAACTGTTGTTGTGTGCATAAGCGTATCATCAACCAAGTGTGCCAGACTATATGGTGGGATACCGTTACTTTTCAATATTACAATATCTTTTCCATTCTCTCTAATATCTCTTTCGCCCTTAATTTCATCTTTGATATGAATAATCTTATTAGGATCTCCAGTCGACAACAATCTAATGGCAAATGGTTTGCCAGCCTTGATATTTGCCTCTATCTGTTCATCTGTTAGATCTCTACATTTATCATGGTCTAGTAGATTGCCGTCCTCTAATTCTTTTTCTCTCCTATCTAATATTTCAGCTTTATCTTCTGCCTTATCACAGAAACAAGGAAATGCTCTTCCCATTCCAACTAAGTGCTTAGCAAATGTTTGATATATCTCTCCCCTTTTGCTCTGGACATATGGGCCGTATTGACCTTGTTCTTCTGCTCCACCAGTATATCCCTCATCTGGAGTGACGCCATAATAAGTCAATGCCTCGTATGCTATTTGACCTGCTTTATCTACTTCTCTTTTCTGATCTGTATCTTCTAATCTAAGATAAAATACACCTCCAGTTTTGTCTGCAAGCATTTTGTCTATTATTGCACCATATAGACTCCCAAAGTGAAAATATCCTGTAGGGCTAGGTGCAATTCTAGTAACTTCTGCACCATTTTTTAGGTTTCTCTTGGGATATTTATCGAAGTAATAATCAGGCGTCTTGTCTATGTTAGGAAATAGCAAATCGGCTATTTTTTTGTAATCTTTCATAATTTCTCCTTTTTAGTAATTAATAAGTTCTTCAAGTGTTGTAAAATATGTCCTAGATATGAAATTCTCAACAATCTCTAAGAAATTATAACTTGTTTTCTCAATATCTGCAACTGTTATCTTGTATACTTCTATTCCACCATTAATCTCGCCATATCTATACATACTTAGTCTAAAATAATCTATATTGTCATACACTTGTTCCAATGCCAATATATTCTGTCTAAGAACTTTTGAGTAGTACATGTATTTATCAGCAATTTTCATTAATGCAATATCTTCTCCTGTGCCAATAAGTTCTATAGTATGAGAGCTTAATTCTACATTAATGGTATCCAAATAATCAAGAATCACATACTCATTGCCACCTATATAGGACTTAATTAGTATATTAAGGTCACATTCTTGCACATTATCATTGCTTATATTAAATGGTTGAATGTTATCAATATACACCATCTGAGACAGACTTAGTACCATATCATCTATAGCTCTAGTAACTGCAGCAGCAGTAATAACGCTATCAGATGAATGATTATATACCTTGCTATCGTGTAACAACCTGAAGTAGTTGTTGAAATCAATAGACTTCTCCACAACTCTATTTAGTTCGTATACATAAGAAGTTATTTCGTAAGAAGGAACATCTTCTAGCAAGTTGTTAGCAAGAACATCTTCCATATCATTTTTGGCATCTTTAAGAACTAACAATTCATTGTTAAGCGAGTTAAGCTTATTGAATAAATTGTTAAATTCCTCTCCATTTAATCGCTTATCTGCAACATCATAGAAATTCTCATTCCAATCTTCGAAATATTTAAATATTGCTTTAAACAACTTGTTATACACTTTGTCTATAGCATACAAATTACGCTCATTAGACGTCATATCTGATTTCTTTGTTACACTTGTTACATTTGATGAGTATTTGATGTTGATAGTGTATCCGTCAAACATGGCGTTAATATTATTATCCACGTCAAACTGATTCTCTATGG
>CAJOPQ010000065.1 GCA_905236445.1 uncultured Clostridia bacterium | reverse complement strand
CCGCTACAATTATATTGTTTATCTTTATTCGTGGAGCACACAGTGCTCCGCTACTAATCTTCTATCATGTCTAGCATTCTAATATGATATCCATTCTTACTATAGAAATTAATTGCACTATCATTATATCCAAATACTGCTATAAGAATCTTCTCACAGCCTATTCCTTTTAGATAATCTTTCATACTATCTAGTAATTTTTTTCCTATATTTTTGTGTCTGTATTCTTTTGACACAACTAATTCTGTTATGCGTCCACGCTTTGGTGCATGAAAGTCGTAAGTCATAGTTGCATCATTATTTACAATCCCGACTATCAGCCCAACTATTGTATTGTTTTCTTCGTATAACAATATTTTTCCATTATTTTCTTTAACACTTTCCATTGTTTTGTGAAAATATTTCTCTCTGTAATCCACTCCAACAATATTGTAGCCTTCCTTGTCTATGTCGGCTAGATACTGTTGCAACTCGACCAATAAATCTTTAATTTTTTCATCATATTCTGTCTTATATTCAACTACCATTAAACATTTTCCTTATAAATTATTTATCCTTCAATATCATTCCATAGCCTAAGCCTGCATCAATTCTTGTAACAAAGCCAAATTTTTCATAAAATTTTTCTCTATTTTTCGATGCTCCTAAATATACTCGCAAATCTCGATTTGTATTTTTTATTTCACTTACTTTTTCTAATAGTTTATTCATTATCAAGGTACCTATCTTGTTGCCTTGATATTCTGGTAAAACCATAACATCTTGTATATACAAAAAACAAATTGTATCTCCTATAATTCTACCATATCCTATTATTTTCGAATCATCATAAATACTAACTGAATAAAATGTGTTGTCTAGTGTTTTTTTTGTAATTTTATCTTCATAAGCTCCCCAACCAACAGAATCGTATAAGAAATTGAATTCTTCGACATTTTTATTATTTTCTTTAGTCCGTATCATATTTTCTCCAAAGTAGTTACGGCTACTTCTTTTTTTTACTTTCTTTGACATATTTTCTGTATAGATCTGGTCTGTGTTTCTTAGTTTCTTCTATTTTCTGCTCCTGTCTCCACTCTGCTATTTTTGCATGATTGCCAGAAATAAGAACTTCTGGCACTTCCATTCCTTCGTACACCCTTGGGTGAGTATATTGTGGATATTCAAGCAATCCATCGCCAAAGCTCTCGTCTGCTGTGGATTCACTACTATGCAAAACATTAGGAATGTACCTTAAAATAGCGTCAATTAGCACCATTGCAGGAAGTTCGCCACCAGTCAAAACATAATCTCCAATACTAATTTCTTCATCAACACAAAGGTCAATAGCTCTTTGGTCTATCCCCTCATAGTGACCACACAAAACAACCAAATGTTCTTCTTTTGCTAAAGACTCAACCATTTGCTGACTAAGTACTTTTCCTTTCGGTGACATGTATATTACTTTTGATTTACTTGTTCTAATATGATTGATAGCATCACATACAGGTTGTGCCTGAATAAGCATACCTGCACCACCACCATATGGATAATCATCAACTTTTTTGTGCTTTTCTTGGCTAAACTCCCTGAAATCTGTAACAGCAATATCTACCAAGTCTTTTTCTTGTGCTTTACCTATAAGACTTGCATTAAGAGGAGCAAACATTTCTGGAAAAAGTGTAAGTACATCTATCTTCATAAACTAATTTCCTCAAAAATTTTTCTATCTACAACTATAGTCTTAGAATCTTTGTCGAAAGACTTTATAACATTCCTTGCGTGAGGAAATAGTATCTCTTTATCTCCAGATTCTACAGTAAAGACTGATGCACCACCATAAGCATTTACTTGTGTCAATGATCCAATCAATACACCTTTATCGTCTACAACTTTAGAGCCAATAAGCTCGTCGATTAAGTATTCATCTTCTTCCAAATCTTCGTCATCATTATCCTCAACAAATATAGGTACATTGCGTAAGCTTTCCGCTGTATCTACGTCATCAATACCTTCTACTTTTAAGATAACAAAACTATCTCTAAATATAACTTTTTCAACATTATATGTTTTTGATTTAATAATAACAGATTTCAAGTCTTTGAAATCTTCAAATAGCAATTTGGTTGGTTTTACTCTAAATTGTCCTTTTAGTGCTTGTGGTTTTGTAATTATTCCTATTTGCATATCTTCTGTCCTTTTCAATTTTTTATTAAGCTTAGTTTAACAAATTAAGACAAAAAAATCAACCTGCTTGCGTTAACAAGTTGACTTTTAACAAAAGAAAAAGTAGCCTTTGCTACTTTTACTCATTAACTTTGATAATGAATTTTTTTCCGCTCTTGGCACTAGCACTTCTTACAATAGTTCTAATACTAGAAATTGTTTTACCACCACGACCAATAATTTTGCCAACATTCTCTTCATTTGCAGTTATTGTAATAACAGTTAATTTTGGCTTTGACTCATCTATAGCTACCTCGAAGTCATCATTGCCTACCACAGCAGAAATCAAATATTTAACTAAATTTTCCATATTGTGTCTCCTATACTAGATTTGAAATTACTTCTTCTTCTTAGTATCAGTCTTAGGAGCACGAGCCTTTTCTGGTTGCATTAAACCTTTCTTAACAAGAAGTGTCTTAGCAGTCTCTGTTGGTTGTGCACCATTTGCTAACCATTTCTTAGTCTTTTCTTCATCCAAAATAATCTCAGCTGGTTCTACAAGTGGATTGAATGTTCCAAGTTTATCAATATACTCTCCATCTCTTGCTTTTCTAGAATCTGTAACAATTATTCTGTAGAATGGTGACTTCTTATCACCTAGTCTTGTCAATCTGATTTTTACTGACATTTTTTTCTCCCCTTTTGTAATGTATTGTATGCTCGTTAATTATACACTCAGAGCAAAT
>CAJOPQ010000064.1 GCA_905236445.1 uncultured Clostridia bacterium | reverse complement strand
TATAAATGCACATAAATAAATTAAAGGTAAATGAAAAATGAAGAAAATAGTTAGAGTTTTTGTAATGATTTTTGCTTGTATTTTTGCTGTATTTGGGTGTGATTGCAACAAGAAAGAAACAGCTGAGGAGAGATTGATTAGACTGTACGACATCAATGCCAACGCAGTTATTGACGATTGGGAGAGGCCATATAGATTTAACGGAGAGTATAATGGTGTAGAATATTCCTCTAGGGGATATGTAGTCGAAGACCAAATAGTAGACAATATCACAACTGTTAGCACCAATGATGAAGTGGATAGCTTAATAGACAGATACATAACCGATACAAACAAAAGCGCAACTGCCAATCGTGTTATTCGATTTACAGGAGGGCTGTTCTTCAATCTTACCAACGATGAAAAAATTCTATTGCACTATTACGATCCTGCATGTGCATATATAGTAGACATATATTCTGCTAATGATTTGATTGCGTTTGCAAAAGCAATGTTAACAACAGCTCATAGCACCAAATATATTGCAGAACTTCAGAATGATATTGATTTTAGAACTACTCTAGATGGTAGAGATGCTACAAGCATGCTCCAAGAAGTAGAGTTGTTGAATTTTAATGGGGCAAGTCTGTATGGTAAAGGGCACACAATAGAGGGATTTAAGGTCTCTGCTAATAATTTGGAGCAATATTATAGCAAGACTACAGGACTTGAAGAAAATAACGGTAAATATGATGATGTTGTTAACACCTCTGGTTATAGTTATATTACTTTAAAATATTCACTCATTTCTAACGCCAGTAGTGTATATGATGTCAATATACATATGGGCTTAGTTGATATTAACATCGATCCACATGAGGGAAATAATGCCAATGCTAACCAAAATCTAATAATAGATGTAGCGCCTTTACGAAACGTGGCAGTAATAGATAATGTAGACGCAAGAGGTTATGTAGAATATGCTTCTAGTGTTATCAATTCAGGCCAGACATCAAGCAACAACACAAATGTCACAGTGGAAAAAGTAAATATCTCTATGCTAGAAGTGGACGAGGATATCGCTAACGAAAGTAATTGGCAAGGCGAGCCTTTCTATCCATACGATACAAGTTTGTCATCAGATTCAAGGCCAGATGATGCAAAGTATGACTATGACCTGCTTATTAGTGATACAACGCAAGTGCAAATGGAGATTTATGGCAAAGATGATACGATTCCAGAAGTTCCAAATGATTATACACGAATAACCAAACGAATTGGTGAGCAGTATTATGTCTTTGATTATAATGCGCCTCAGTACGAATACGCCCCTAAGATAACTAACGCATCAATAAGTAATGTTAATACGCTTCTTTATGTAGATTATAAAGAAAAAGCCATAAGAGAAGGTATATTGTATGATGACGAGCAAGAATTGACTAAAGAGCAACAAGACAATGAGAAAGTTGACAAAACGGAATTCTACGATGCTTGTAACAATCTTAATATTGCAGGATTAATTTCTAATCAATCTAATCATGCCAGCACAATTACCAAATCGACAACAAACGTTGTTGCAAATTTATTGAGTGGTGGCAATGTGAATTTTGGTGGAGCTATTGCCAATGTAGTCAGTGATTGCTTTGTAGAAGAAGTGTCGAGCAACAGTTCTATTAACTTTAGATCGATAGGTGAATCTGTATCGGCATTTGGTGCGATTGCTGCCACAACATCATATAACAGCCAGATCAAAAATTGTCAAGGATATATAGATGCTTTTAAGTTTGTTGGCCATGTAGACATAGACATAAATGATGTGAGGACAAGCCAAGATTATCGCGAAAGACTGCTAGACGACCGTTATAAGAAGTCTAGTTTGTCTGTAGGTGGTGTTGTAGGACTTAACTTTGGCTACCTAATTAGCAACACATCTCAGATTGATGAAGTTACAATTTCTAGGGCAAAGCTTGTTGCAATGGGTGCTATTGTAGGTGCAAGTACCAATGGCGTGATTATAAAAAATATTAGCTATGCACAAGCCAATATATCAGATAGCGTATATGTATATTCTGGAACTATGGCAGGCAATTGCTTTGGTGGAGTCATATCCAATTGTATAGCACAATACGATGTCACAATAACAAATGAGAATCTAACTCCTTCTAATTATATGGGCACTGATTCGACAGGTACTTGTCTGGGTTCCAATCCTGCCAGAATTAGTACGGGATTAGTCTATTTCCAGTCAAGAGCGTTCGAAAGTGTCTATTGTGGGGAAAATAGTCCTGTGGTTAAATATGATAATTTCTACCACTACGCAGACGGTGACAACAAATCTGACGTAATAATGGACAACAAGTATGCTCCAAAGATTGCTTATTGTATGGTTAAAGATGATACAAAACTTATATTAGACCACGATGACGATGTCAACGCTGATAGCAAAGACATAATGGTGAACAACATCTATATAGGCAGATGGGTTAACTTGGGAGGATTCTATCTGTATAGATTTATTAATACGCAAGAAAGTTATGATGCAGTGTATAATATAAGGTCTTATGACTCTAGTTATAATATTAATGGCAGAAGTGCAATCGATTACAAGTGTAACAGTGAGTCAATGAGGTTAGATACTCTTAACTTCTACGGCAACAGCAACAACACCGACAACACAAGAATCAGTATTATAGATCAAACATTCAATATGACATTATCATTTATTAGGAGGAATTTTATTCTTAATGGCGTCACCAAGAATGGCATCAACGAATTAGAATTACTTGGCGATTCATTTAAGATATCTAACTTGAGGTTTAACAACATCTATTCAGGATCTTATCTGGCGACCAAGTCTATTCAAATGGATAAAGACCTATATGCAGACAAAGTTGTTGATTCTTATGATGAATTCCAGAGAATAATGGCCAATTATATTGGCGAGCAAGTAGACATTAATACTTCTACGGCATCAACCAACGACATTGTGCTATTCGATAGCAAATTAATAGAAAAAGATGATCAAGATGTAAAGTACAAGTGTTTGGTTATAAGCGAGAATGAAGGTGTTGAAAGATATGTTATAGAAGATGGCGAATTTAAAACGGAGCCTATGCCTATTCAATCTTTACTAGACGATAAGTTGTATTTCGGTAAGTCTTCTAATTCTAGTGTAGGTATATATGCGTTCAATAAAGACAAGCTTAGTAAAACTGCTCTCAGCGGCGGCACGGAACAGACTAACCTGCCTGCAGGCTATGATGACTTGGAAGAGGTAGATAAAAGTCAATATATCAATCCTTTAACTCCAATTGAGATATTAGTGCTATACAACTTGACTCAGATGCTAGGAATAGAGAGAGTTGCTTTTAGTCATGGCATTGTAGATAGTGGAAGCGATTCGGGAAGCGATTCGCTATATAGCATCAAAACACAATTTGTGGCATATTTTAAAGATAGTAATGGAGAGGAGCAACCACATACATTTATTCTTGACACTATGTTCGATTCTAGTGTTGAAGATAATGGAAGATATTTATTCTATGTGGTTAAGTAAAATAAATTTCTTTCTAATTTTGTATTTTTGCATGACGATAATATGATAATAAGCATCATAAGATAAAGGAGTGCAAAACAAACCCATATAATAAAATAATTTGGCAAGAAAACAACACAAATTGTCAAAGTTCCATACTAAGGAGAAAACATTATGGAAGAATTTTTTGGATTTAATGGCTACAAAAGACAGCC
>CAJOPQ010000063.1 GCA_905236445.1 uncultured Clostridia bacterium | reverse complement strand
GTAGTATCTAATGCTAGTTGTACAACTAACTGCTTAGCACCTCTTGCTAAAGTTATTGATGACAACTTTGGTATCGAAGAGGGCTTGATGACTACTGTTCACTCTGTTACAGCAACTCAACTAATTGTTGATGGTCCATCTAAGAAAGATTGGAGAGGTGGTAGAGCTGGTTGTGGCAATATTATTCCAAGTTCTACTGGTGCTGCTAAAGCAGTTGGCGTAGTTATTCCAAAACTAAATGGCAAACTTACTGGTATGAGTCTAAGAGTTCCTACTCTTGATGTATCTGTAGTAGATCTTACTGTAAGACTTGCTAAAGAGACAACTTATGATGAGATTAAAGAAGCTATCAAGAAAGCAAGTGCTGGCGACATGAAAGACGTAATGGGCTATACTGATCAACCAGTTGTATCTAGCGACTTCATTGGTTGCAGAACTGCAAGCATTTTCGATGCAGAGGCAGGAATTATGCTTAGCCCTAAATTTGTAAAACTTGTTGCATGGTATGATAATGAGATGGGTTATAGCACACAATGTTTGAGACTTATCTCTTATATGAATTCTGTTAATAACAAGTAATTATTATATCCTTATGAACTACCCCCTAGGGGTAGTTTTTTATTGCTCTAGATTGGTACTATGCAAACTTGTAGTAAATGGCTTAATAAATTCATTTATTCGAGATTTGAATACTGTGTCAGAATGAATATAAGTGTTTAATTGAAAATATTGTAAGAAATTGTTTATTTTGTAACAATTTTTGTGCTTGTTGTTACTTAAAATATATTTTAACTTATTCTTAGTTGCAATTTTTTAATTAATTGACTATAATATTCTGTTGAGAAATTAATTTTAAGGGGAGAAGTAAATTGTTAGAACTTAAAAATATTAAGAAAGTCTATGAAATAGGCAATAAGAAAAAAGGTACATATCTTAAAGTTGATGCTCTTAAGGGAATTAGTATCAAGTTTAGAAAGAGTGAATTTGTGTCTATACTTGGTCCATCTGGTTGTGGCAAGACGACATTACTTAATATTATAGGTGGACTTGATAAATACACCAGTGGCGATCTAATAATTAATGGCAAGAGTACGAAGAAATTTACAGACAAAGATTGGGATACTTATCGTAATCATTCGATAGGTTTTGTATTCCAGAGTTATAATCTTATACCTCATCAAACTGTTCTGGAAAATGTGCAATTGGCTCTAACTTTGTCTGGAATCTCTAAGAAAGAGAGAGAAAGAAAGGCGAAAGAAGTTTTAAAGAGAGTTGGTTTGAAGGATAAGATGCATTCCAAGCCTAATCAATTGTCTGGTGGTCAAATGCAAAGGGTGGCTATTGCTAGGGCACTAGTCAATGATCCAGATATAATTCTTGCCGATGAGCCAACAGGAGCATTAGATAGTAAGACCAGTATACAGATTATGGACCTTTTGCACGAAATATCTAATGAGAAACTTATAATAATGGTAACCCACAATCCAGAGCTTGCTAACACATATTCATCTAGAATTATTCGACTTAGTGATGGTGAACTTATTAGTGATAGCGATCCAATTGCAGATAATGAGACAATATCTGATGATGATAAGCTTATAAGCATGGCGAGTGATGACGAATTAACTAAGAGGGAGATTAGACAGAAAAATAAAAAGAAGAGTATGTCGTTCTTTACTGCGTTGTCGTTATCCTTTAAGAATTTACTTACAAAGAAAGCACGAACTTTTCTAGTTGCCTTTGCTGGATCTATAGGAATTATAGGAATTGCATTAGTGTTGGCAATATCTAGCGGCTTTAATTCTTACATCAATAAGAGGCAAGAAGATACTTTGTCTTCTTATCCTATAACGATAGAAGCCAAAAGTGTAGACTTTACTTCTGTAATAATGGCTATGCTATTTGATAATTCGATAAATAAGACAGTTGACCATGATAAAGACGGAGTTTATCCGAAAGATAGTATTTCTACTGTTATGAGCAATGTTGGAAATAGTTTGAGTGCCAACAATTTGAAAAAATTCTATAAATACATTAACGATAATTACGACGATATCAAAGACGTTGTGTCTGCTATTCAATATACTTATAATCTCGATGTGGAATTCTACTCGAATAATAATATTGCCATTCAACCGGGTAGCAATGCAATAATGCAAATGATAATCAAGTATTCACTATTTTATTTCCAGAACGAAACACAAGTAGAACTAAATTTCTTAGAGAATGGAAATTATGAGATAGCCAAGATTGACGGCAAAACTGATTACACATTTATAGACAATTATCCTAATCTAACATTCATCAAATTAGCTTTAGAGAATAATGGCAAAATAGAATTGACAAGTTCACAAGTCGCAGTACTATCATTTACAATTCTTGGGTTGGATACGAGTAGCCTAAGTGGAGGATCTTCAAGTGGAGGATCAATGTTTGGCGACTTCAATATTTTCTATGAATGTATTGATAATGTTGAATTAATCCAATCGCAGTACGACCTTATAGGTGAGAATAGTCAGTTTCCAACGCAAGAACAAGAGGCGTTGCTAGTGCTTGACAAGAACAATGAGATTGACGAGTATGTGCTATATGCTCTGGGCTTAATTGATGATGACACAATGAATGATATGTTGCGTGCTGTATCGAAAGGTAATAGACTAAATGTCAAAGTTGACTATGATTCAATAATTGGTACAGAGTATAAGGTGCTGACAGAAAGTGATTATTTTGTGTCAACAAGTGATGATAAATTGGTAGATTTTAGAATTTATAGTGATGTCTCTAATTCTGAATATGATATGGCAAAATATATTCAATATTATACAAACGCACTTAATAACACTACAAACAAAGTTGTAATTACTGGTATTGTACGACTTAATGATTCTAGCGATTATGGATCGCTTGCTACGGGCATTGCCTATACAAGTAAGTTTACTGAAAGGTTGGTCAACTATAACAACAATAGTGTTGCTGCAGAGCAAGGATATGTAGAGAAATTAACTAAAGACAATCCTAGTAGTATCAATATATATGTTAATACTTTTGAAGCAAAAGATACTATTGAAGATTTTATTGCGAAGTATAATGAGAATGCGCAACAAGGTGATGAGATAACTTATACTGATTATGTGGGTATAATTATGAACACGGTGTCTGTTATCATCAATGCAATTACATATGTGCTAATAGCATTTGTTGGTGTATCGTTGATAGTTAGTTCAATCATGATTGGTATCATTACTTATATATCTGTATTGGAGAGAACTAAAGAGATTGGAGTTTTAAGGAGTGTTGGTGCTTCTAAGCGTGATGTCAAGAGAGTATTTACTGCAGAGAGTTTTATTATAGGATTGACTAGTGGAGTCTTTGGAGTGCTTGTAGCTTTATTGTTCACACTTCCAATTAACTTAATTTTGGTAAATGTAACAAGCATTGCTAACATAGCGCAATTACCAGTACTAGGCGCCGTTATTCTTGTGGCTATAAGTGTATTCTTAACATACATTGCTGGATTGATACCTGCCCATATCGCTAGCAAGAAAGATCCAGTTATCGCTCTAAGAACAGAATAACAAATTAAAACTTAGGTTACAACATTAATTTGTTTTCAGTTATTTACAAAGCACTGTTAAATATTTGTTTTCCTATTTCAATAATTTTTTAGATTAATATCTACTTTAGAATTTATGGATTT
>CAJOPQ010000062.1 GCA_905236445.1 uncultured Clostridia bacterium | reverse complement strand
TGTAGACTTTCCTCGATAGGTCTATCTCTATAAGGGCTATTTTTACCCGGCTCAGTTAATGTTCCTCTTGTGGCAGAAACTTCTTCTGGAGATAATTCATCAACATATGCATAGCCGTCTTTAATCATTTGTTCAGCAATTTCATAAATTTTCTCGAAATATGCTTCGCTGGCATATATAACATTCTTTGGAGTATAACCAAGCCACTTAAGGTCATCTAGATAACTATTCGCAAAATCCCCATCTTCTTTAGTTGGATTGGTGTCGTCCATTCTAAGATTGGTGTAACCACCAAATTTGATTGCAGTCTCGAAATCTATAATCCAAGCTTTGCAGTGTCCAATGTGCCAATAACCACTTGGTTCTGGTGGGCATCGGGTAATAACCTCTTTTGCTTTGCCACTTTTAAGATCTTTTAGTATTTCTTCTTCAATAAAATTCTCAGCAATAATTTCGTCAAACATTTTTGTCTTCCTTGTAAAGTTATTTACACTCTAATGTAACAATTAATTATTAAATTGTCAAGTGTTTCAAAAATTGAAATTCGATATAACAAAAAATTTTTTATTTATTTGCTTTTGGTATTGAATTATTATATATACTATGTTATAATGTAGCCATTAATTAAGTAAAGGAGTGCTATTCCGAATGAACAAACGTAAGACTCATATTAGAAGGTATAACTCGAAACGAGATAGTGCTCGCAGAAATACTACTAATACACCTACTAAGGTGTATAATTCTGGTTATGATTTTGTATACAAGAGCACCTATGAATCAACTTTGAAACAATGCAATGAATTATTATTTGTTGATGATAAAAATTACGCTAATAGAGGGTTTTATGACTGGTGCGTTTCAAATTATGAATTTTGTCTAGATCTAATAGATAAATTTTTGAAAAAGTACAAAAACATTGATGCAGAGCAAGACTACATGTTGCCAGAAGATTATGCATTAAAAGACGTGCCTGAGAAACTTCGAGAAACGAGGTTAGATAATCAGACATTGCCAATGCCGTTTAAACAAGAAATGTATGACAAACTAATGACATGCAAGAAATTCAAGTTATGTCCTACTACATATAAGGAACGAATTAAGGAAGATATATATAAACCTAAGGCACACAAGTCTAATTCTACGTATGCATCTTTTACATCGTGGTATGTAGGGCAAGTAGATGGACACAATATACTTTTCAAAGAGTGCGTGCATTATCCTATATCAGGAGCAATAGTTACACAAACTAACTCAAAAGTAGGTTTTCCTAATATGGGTGGCAGTTATGAACTAAAGGCTATTCTTGGTGGAAAGGAAAATATGGTGTTAGATCTTGTTAGGTGTGATCATAATCCAATTAATGAGCATATCAATAGGATTGATTATGACAACTTAAAATTTTTGCCAAATGGTCAGCGAATAAAAGGCACTCATGTACATGAGAATTCTGCACTATTTACTGCTGTTGCACCTTACTCTATACTTCATGCAGATGCATTTGGACTTGATACTAACAAAGATGTAACCTTTGGTCACATTATTCTAGGAATGAGAAGTGCTCTTAGAATGGAGTCATTAGACAAGCAATTATTGTCAGATGAGTATAGTCAAGTGCCAATTGCCAATGCAATAGCTGGGTTGGATTTTGGTTCTAATTGTGTAGAAGATGATACTGTTAAGACGTTTGATGAAGCGTTAAAAGATTATATAAGTTCATGTACAAGTCCATCCCAAATTCGCATCAAAGATATCCCTTGTGATGTTATTGCGACTGGACAAGATGGAAGATTGTTGGAAGACAAAGATCTTAGCATGCCCAATTAATGATTTTTAAAAAGAATTAAGATAAATTGACTTACTTTAGATAATTACCTACAATATATATATAAGATAAGTGGAAAGAATTTTTTTGACAAGGAGTTAGACATGGTTATAGGTGATATAACAAGAGAAATTAAGGACAATTTGCAGTTTTTAAGTTATGGTGGGGGAGTGTATTCATTATCTTATCCTGCATATTACGAAGATGGTGCTCAGATTACAATTGCTGTCAAACTGGAACACGAGACTGAAGTTGTGTTAGAACGTGAGGAAGAAGCAGAGTCCGAAGCTTTGCTATCTACTTCCGATGAATACACTATTATGGATCTTGGATCTGTGGCTGAGAAATTTGGAAACATAGAAGGAATAGATACAATAATTAAGAGGGCTTGTGATCGATACAGAGTCCAATACGATGGTCAGTTTATAACACTTAATGCAGATGTGGCAACAACTTGTCAGAAGATTAATAGATTTGTTAAATGTATATTCGAAATTGAGTTAAGGGCTAATGAGATTAAGCAATACATGGAAATTGTTGGCAAAGGTACAACTGAAGAACTTATGGAATATATTAATCACAAAAGTGAATAAAAAAAATATCGCAATTATAGGTGTTGACTTTTGAAACTTGCAAAATAATTAACGCTTTAACTTGAAAAAGTTAGAGTGTTTTTTATTCTCTTTTAACCAGCCAACAAAACGGATATTTCTGCAGTTGTCATAGGTTGTCATTGTTATTTTAATGTTTATAATCACTAGACATACATTTTAACCTTGACAACAAAGAATATTCGTTTACACTAAAAACTAAAGAGAAAAAGAGAAAGAGTGTTGTACGAATGCTAACGCCAGCACACACTCTTTCATCTAACAAAATTTATTTGTTGTGTGCTTGTCTTCGTTGGAGCGGAGCGACAACGACTTGTATCAAGACAAACACACATCTAAGTGCCATTTTAATTTATTTAGAAATATTTTTTTATATTTACAACAAATTTTGAAAATATATGTTATAATATAACTATAAATAAATTTTAGAGGTATGAGTAATGAAAATTATTTATGTTCATCATGCATTAAGAGAAATTGGGGCTCCCCCAACTCAAGACGACAAAATTCAGCCATTAGGATTACAAGATGCGGAGACGACTGCAAAATTATTAAAGCTAATGTCTGAAAAATCCAAATCAAATTTTAAAGCAATTTATACTTCGCCTTATTATAGATGTTTAAAAACTGCTGAAATTATTAATAGACAAATCAATCTTCCAATTTACGAAGAATCTAGATTTAATGAGTTTAATAAAGTTTTTGATGTTATACAGGGTGGTAAAAACATAACACAAACTGAAACGTGGACAGAATGTCAAACTAGAATTAGAGAGGCAATAAAAGACATTGTATTTAAATATGATGATACAGATACTGTTGTTTGTGTGACGAGTGGAGTTAATATAACGGCATTTATT
>CAJOPQ010000061.1 GCA_905236445.1 uncultured Clostridia bacterium | reverse complement strand
TGCTATGGTGCAGGCGACAGGATTTGAACCTGCAAAGAATTGCTTCCACTAGAACCTGAATCTAGCGCGTTTGCCATTTCGCCACGCCTGCAAAATAACTAGATAGAAAAATCTATCGTTATTTTACTTTAATTCAATTCGAATGTCAACATCTTTATCGACCTTATCTACAAATTCTTGCTCTTGTGCTTTGTCTCCCACAATAGAGCCATAATGCACAGGCACAACTACTTTTGGCCTGATTATATTTGTAAGCTCTGCTGCTTCTCGTGCTGTCATTGTGTATGTTCCACCAATTGGAACAAACATAATATCTGCTTTTTCTGCCCTCAATTCATCTGTGACATCAGTGTCTCCACATATTAGACAAATCTGGTCTTCAATCTGCACACTGTATCCCAACCAATTGTATTCTTTCAAATGAAATTTTTTGTTTGTATTATACGCAGGAATTGTCCTAAACTTGATTCCAGCTACAACATATTCTCTATTTGGAAATGCTTCAGTTATTTTCGATTTGCCAAAACCTGCTTTGATAAGTATTTCCACGCAGTCATAAGGACAAACAAATAGTGTGTCGGCGTTTGCAACTTTTCTAATAGATTCAATCTCCAAGTGATCATAGTGTGAATGTGTTATAAATACGATCTTTGCGTTATGTCTATTCTCTGCAATTTGAAAAGGATCGAAATAATAACAATCATTTATACATATAGAGCTATGAATATTTACTGAGTATCTCATCTTAAATCCTCCTTGTAATTATAATATAACAATTATCTCAATTATTTATAAAGCATTCTTAAATTTTTGTTTTCCTATTTCAATATTTTTTTAGATTAATATCTACTTTAGAGTTCTATTTCTTTAACGCTCTCAATGCATTTTTTTGCTCGCTTGATATCCTGTATGACTCAATTGATTTCTGAATTCCTTTGTTAAACGTCCACTCGTCTACCACACATTTATTTTGCAAAAAATCAAAGCACTCATCGAAATACTTTGCGGCAACAAATGATATTAACCACGCATTTGCCATCTTAACATAATATTTATCAAGAGTGGCTGAGTTGATAATATCAAATATTTGAGTTAGATGTTCTTTGTCGATGAAATAATTTATAATCATCACAAGCCCAAATCTAACATCAAATTCTGCTGTTGATTTCAAATATTTTTGTATAAGTTGCCAAATTTGAGACCTATAATTCTTAACTTGTTTAATGCTACAACAAAAGGTATCACACAACGCCCAGTCGGTAATCTTTGGCACATAATATTCAATATATTTTCGCAATTGTTCGTATGTCATATCCTTATATTCTCCAATAAGAATACCCTTAATCATACGCCCTTTGTAAGAATCATCAGATATAACATCTAACAAATAATCTAGACTACACTGCTTCCTTAGTTGTTTTGCAAAAGACCTCAACTTTGGCAACTTTAACTCCATCATATCCAATGTTTTATTGATAATTTCAGTACTTTCTTCCATACAATCCCCATCTGTTGTTTTAAGAAGTTTTGACAACAAGTATATAATTATTGTCAACAAATCTATAATTTTTGTAAATATAATCTTTTAACTTAGCTTCGCACATTATAACAAAGTACAACAAAAGCAATATAATTATATCACAATTATTTACGATTGGCTATTATATTTACAACCTTTATGGAAACAAAAACAAGAAGTTTCGTACATTAACCATTTTGCAAACTATATGTTTATTTTAACATTTTATAAAACATCAAAAATAAGGGTTTTTGATTTGTAAACCAAAGCATAAAACAGGTCGCTAATAGAATATATATTAATAGAAACATGGTTGCACATAGCCACATGCAAAATATACATAGTGTTACACTTCTGTGTTATATGGTTTCTTTTGCTTGGTGCAACTAGCCATGTAATAATCTAAAAAAGGAGGGATACTGATTATGAAAGCAAAGAAATTTACAAAATCGTTGTTTGTAACAGCCACTGTTGCTCTTCTGCTTGTAGTCGCAATGTTTTTGACTGCTTGTAGCGAAAGTTTATCTGTTAAAGAAGCAATTGAAGCATATAGTTCTGCTGCTAAAACTTATTATAAATCGCATGAAGATTATGACAACTTCGAAAACTCAACTTATACAATAACTGTTAGCTCAGATAGTAACTCTACGCAAGAACTAGAGTATAAGAAGAATGCAACTGACACCGAGTTCACAAAAGAATCATTCACAACAACATACACTCAAAATGCAACATACACTATTTCTTTTAAAAATGTAAAAGCGAATGAAACTAATAACATTGCAGTAACTCTTGTTGTTGATTCCACTACCAATTCAACATCTTATACAACTGACGAAGATGATGATACGCTGAAGACAGTGACTGAAAAGTCAACTTCTAAGACTACTTACACTCTTACTCCAGTTGTAGACGAACAAACTATTACATACTATCTTGCTAAAGAGACTAAGACACAAAGCAACAATGAAGAAGCAGAAGTTACTAAGTCTGTAAAAGCTTTCGACGATAGAGATGAGTACAAAGGTATTGTTAACACTTTAATTGAAGCTGTATGTGAATCTGTTGTCAAAAACGGTTTCTTTACATTGTTCAATAACACAGAAATGTCTATGATGT
>CAJOPQ010000060.1 GCA_905236445.1 uncultured Clostridia bacterium | reverse complement strand
CCTTGCAAAAGCAACAGGATCAGCATGGACATTAAACGGTGGAAATGGTAAAAATAAAATTAGTAATATTAAAAATAGACTAAAGAAAAAAGGAGGAAGAGACGGTGGAGATCTTGCTAAATGGATGTCTATCGTAAAAGAAGTTAAAAAGAAAGTAGCAGAATCTGGGAAAGGATATTCTCAGACTAGTTGGATGACAATCACCATTAATGGTAGATCGATAAAAATGAGACAAGATTGTAGTGGATATGTCGGAACATGTTTGAAATTCTTTGGTGTTGCTGACGAGGACTCTAATTTTACCTCATTATCGTTCTTAAATGGTGGAGATGCAAATGCTAAAAAGACAGGATTTTCAAGCAGAGCTTGGACAGGATGGGATGACCTTACTGAAGGTGATATTATATCAAATACTTCACATGTTGAAATCTTCTCAGCAAATAGAAATGGTCAGCATTATGTATATAATTGCGGATCTACAAATTCTATGAGTCAACCAGGTGAAACTATAAGCGGACACAGTAGTTATACGGCAGTATGGAGTTGTGGTTCTGCTGGTAATGCAGTAAGTGTATCTGGTTCTAGTAGTGGAGAATCTACAGAAAATCCTAGCCTTATTACAAAAATTGGAGGTTATATATCTAATTTCTTTGGAGAATTTACAAATAGATTACTCAGTGGAGATACAAAGAATACAGATTATAGCAACGTAAGTTGGGATTCTGGTTCTTCAGATGATGGTTCTTATAACATAGACAGTGATTATAGTGGAGACGGATCAATTAATACAAGTGATGTTCCTGCTTCAACATGGAGATTCTTAAGAAAATTAGGATATTCAAAAGAAGCAACTGCTGGTGTGTTAGGTAATATGCAACAAGAATCTGGTGTTGATCCAACTAAGATACAAGGAAATGGTGCTGGTCCTGCTGCAGGTATAGTTCAGTGGGAAAACTACAACACAAAAAGTTCTAGATGGAAAGCAATGTCAGATTATGCACAAGCAAAAGGAAAAGATTGGAAAGATTTACAATCTCAATTAGAGTTTTTAGATAAAGAAATGCAAGGACAAGATCCTACAACGTTAACGTATTTGAAAAACAAAGTTGGAGGATATAATGAATTTAAACGAATGACAGATGTTAAAGAAGCTACACGGGTATTCGAAGAGTCCTTTGAACGAGCTGGTGTACCAAATATGACAAATCGATATTCGTCTGCAGAAAACTTCTATAACAAATATAAGAATAACGATGGCGGAAGTGCCAACATGGCAGCGAAAAATTCAATGACAAAAGAAGAAAGTGACATGATGGGATTAAATGCTAGAAATAAAGTGGCAACAGAGCGTATGAGAAAAAATGAGAAAAAGAATAGTGGTAAAGGTGGTCGTGGTATTTACGATACTACAATAACTGCACCTAAAGTTACTGCTACTGGACATGCAGACCCGTTCTCATCAAATAATAAACTGTTATCTAGTATTAATAAATCTAATAAATCGAAATATTCAATGTCAGATAATGAGTTTAAAGCAATTACTGCTCGTAATAAAGTAGCGTCTGACAGAACGAGAAAAGCAGAAAAAGAAAGTTATGCAAAGCGTACAATCAATTCTGCGACATATGTAAAAGGAACGAATAATGATAATTATGAAAAATATACGAATGAATATAAAGCTGGTTCAAATGCTAGTGAAGGATATAATTCTAGTGGAACATATATTGGAGGTGTATCATCTAGTGATATTGCAAAAATAATAAAATTATTGAGCAAAATTGCTGGTAATACTGGAGACTCAGTAGATGCATTAGAAAAATTGAAAAAACTTGAAAGTAAAAATACTACTAATATAGAATACACTGGTGGAAATACAAATGTTAATTTAAATCAAAAAATGAAAAAAACAAATGACACAAATTCAAATGCATTTTCACAGTTGTCTTCTAGCTGGTCAAGCAAAGATTCTATTGCTGAGAAAATAGCTAGAGGAGCATATTAAGTACTTGAAAAAGCATAATAAAACAATGGGATAAGGTGATTATACACCTTATCCTATTTTTTTTATAAGGAGATGACTTCAATGGCTAAAAATAAAGGAAATTCAACTAATAAAACTACTACGGTTGGTGGTAAATTAGCTGAAGCCGCAGCTAAAACAAGTAAAAAGGCGACTGGAAATCAACAAGTTGTAGTATTAAAAAATAGTGTTACAATAGCAGAAGTTGTTTCTGAATCTATGAATGACGCACTCGCTGAAAGAACTATAACTGGTGATCAAGTACAAAAGATTGGAATGAATTTATTTGGAATACCTCATCAATTTACAGATCAAGTAGATCCGAGGATAAAATCTATTTCACCAAATGTAGGTAGAAATTTTACGAATAATATACTTTTAGAAGCTCCAGTGTGCACAATTATACCTGGGAGACCAAAATATTTACCTAATCAAAAAAGCAAAAAGGCAAAAAACACAACGTCATCAGCATATATCCAAGCATTAAATGGAACGAATGCACCATTACAAGCATTATTATCACAAAATAAAACTGTTGAAGATTTTAGATTATATGATTTTGAAAATGCATATGACGATGAATATATGAACTATGTAAACATATTATGTCGTGCAGGCGCTTCT
>CAJOPQ010000059.1 GCA_905236445.1 uncultured Clostridia bacterium | reverse complement strand
TTAGGATATGCATCTGACAAAGCAAATACTAATGCTGCTCATGGCCTAGTTATGAATGATATGCAAATTGCCAAATTGTGCGAAAATTTAGGCGTTTCTGTGGGAAATTTCGAAATTGAAAATGATGTAAAATCGCACTTCGATAAATTAATTGCACAGAATGATTATGATCAAAAATTTAGAGAAAAACTTAACTATTACAGGCAACACTATACCGATGATTATTATTGTCTGCAAACTGAGATTGGAAAAGAAATAATCAAGTTAAAATATAGCGATGTTAACATTGATAAAGATATGGAATCTACAAGAAATATCGCATCTATAGTACTAGATAAATTATCTATGCGTAATTCATCTATCGTTGGTGGCAATGCCGATCTGTCTAGTTGTACGAAAGCAATTATCAAGAATAGTGGAAATATTAGTGCAACTAACTACTTCGAGAGAAATATTCAGTATGGCATTAGAGAATTTGGAATGGGGTGCATTACTAATGGACTAGCATTATGTGGATATAGGCCTTTTGCCGGCACATTTATGGTGTTTAGCGATTATATGCGAAGTGCAATTAGAAGCAGTGCAATAATGAAGTTGCCATGTGTATATATTCTGTCTCATGATAGTATAGCAGTTGGCGAAGACGGACCTACCCATCAACCAATTGAGCAATTAGATAGTTTTAGGGCAATGCCGAACATTAATGTGTTTAGACCTTGTAATGTGGAAGAAATCGTTGCTTCATACAACACGGCATTTACAAGCCAAAATGTTCCTTCAATAATCTCACTTACTAGACAGAACATAAAAATAATTCCAACTGCAAGTGATGAATTAAAAAATATATCGAAGGGTGGCTATATATTTGACAAGGAAACAAAAGAAGTATCAACAATTATTATAGCGACTGGTAGCGAAGTTCCATTAGCAGTTGAGGCAAAACGTTCAATGGGCAAAAAGGGCAAAGGGTGTAGAGTTGTCAGCATTCCTTGTACAGAAATTTTTGATAAACAAGCAAGAGCATATATAGACAGAGTAATTCCAAAGAAAGTCAAAAATGTAATTATTGTAGAGGCAAGTACATGTAGAGAGTTGTCTAAATATGCGCCTAGTGATGCCAAGAAAATTTCTGTGAACAGTTTTGGGGTAAGTGGAAGCATGGGCGATGTTTTTGAAAGTTTTGGCTTAACAGTCAACGCAATTAAGAAACTTATAAAATAGTTGATTTATTAAGTTAATGCAAGAAAAATTTCTTGCATTTTTTTTAAAATGTGCGTGTGAATATTTGTCCACAAATTGTGTACATTTGCCGATTTTGAAGTTGTTATGTGGATAAATTGACTAGACATAAATCGACCAAATTTTACTTTTTTATTTATATTATACTATCGTTTGACTAACTTGCTCATATATTTTATAATTTAATAAATTATAATATTGAAATTTATAAATAAAAAATTTTCAAAAACTTATAATAAAAATAATATCTATCACAGGGTGAAAAAATGAAAAAGAAGTTTGTTTCAATTTTTGTATTATTTATAGTTTCTGTTATGGCACTGATTGGTTGTAATTGTAACGATGCCTACAAAGATATGCAAATGTCATCAAGTCTAGCAGAGGGCTATGAATCGCTGTATGATGATAATGCTATTACTATTTATAATAACACAGATGAAGAACTGGAAGTTATTAATGCTAATCGATCAAATGGCTCTTTGTCGAGACTGTATAATAAGTTTGCGGTAGATGTAACCATAGCTGGGGTTTCTACCGATGTAACTAGAGAAATATATTCCAATGTATCTTCAAGTTGTGTGTCTGTGTCGATAGGTGAGACAAACAAAGGAGTCACAAGAGTAGAAATAACTGCGATAGATACTGGTGAGGCGACTGTTACATTCTTAAGCAAGGTGGGAGATGTTAGTCAGTCTATAGATGTTGTTGTTGAAAAAGCTACTGCGACAATGTCTTTGAAAGATAGGTTGGCTGTTAACGAGACTGCTATTAATGCCAGCGAAAATGTTCTGGATCTTAATGACATCTTGACTCAAAGCAAATTTATCAAATACACTCCGGGCACAAGCAAGACAGAGGTCGAGGTTGAGTTAGATGAAGCCAAATTGACTCAAACTGTATCAGATTACTCTATTTCTAAGGGAAAGATTGAAATACATTCAGGATTTATTAGTCATAATACTAGCTTAAATACTGGTACTGGTGCAAAACTTCCTGTTAGGATCAAAAACATTACATCAAATATGTATATGACCGATGAAGAAACAAATGAGCAGACAATATGGGTTGAAGTTGTAGATGTTAAGAAAATTGACTGCTTATACATGAATAAAGCTGACAATGACAGTGAATTAGTTGTGTCAGACGCTATACCACTAGATAAGCTTGGCAATGATGGTATTGTGGGAAGCAGTTACTATGAAGTAAATATGGTAAGACCAAGTTCTGTTATTGGAACAGAGGCATACAATAATTACTTCACTTCTAGACTTATTGGAATGACATATTCGGAAAACTCCACTAGTCAATTATATAATACACAAGAATATTCTTGGAGTATAGACAATACATACAATTGTTCAAATGCCGGCAACACCAAAGGCTTTGTATATCTGTCTGGTGTTAATAATGACAATATAATAATAAGTGCAAGATCAAACGATAAAAACAATTTTGAAGTTGTAAAAATTGCGTTAGACTATGCAAAATACCCTGGATTATTTACTCAATATGTATATATCAAATTCGTTTCTGTAGATGTTCCAACAGAAAATGATATTTACTTCAATAACTATGTAAATTTGGACAGATTGATAATTTATGACAAAAGTGCTTACAAAGTAAATGATGGAACGGAAGTATTAGTTTCCACTTCCAACAAATTCTCACTTGGAGCATTTACTTGGGGATTATCTTATAACGGCGAAATTAATGGTGTAGATTATTCTAATAATGGTGACGGTCTCAAAGATTTAATCAAAGTATCATCATTCCAACCAAGATTGTATGTATCA
>CAJOPQ010000058.1 GCA_905236445.1 uncultured Clostridia bacterium | reverse complement strand
TATAAATTATATAAGACATATCAATTAATTGTTGTGTTGTCTATCCATTCTAGATATTCTTTGGATCCATGAATTATTGGAAGGGCAATAATTTGAGGAACATCATATGTGTGGTTACTTTTGATAATATTCTCAATTTGTTGATACAGAGATTCTTTTGATTTCATAGTAACTATGTATTCGGTTGTATCTACTATTTCTCCTTTCCAATGATACATGCTACTAATTTCGGAAACTTGGGCACAAGAGATCAAGTGTTCATCTAATAGTAATTTTGCTAAGTCATGTGCTTGTTGTTTGTCCTCAAATGTTGTTGTTATAACGATATATTTCATGTTTTTAATCTCCTATATTATCAAAGGCGTTTTGTATAATTTCTTGAATATTTATAATGATGTCATTGTGCAGTACTTTGTTGCTGGCATAACATAAGTATTCAATATTTCCATCGCCTCCAGCAATGGGGGAGTAGTCTAGTCCAAGAATGTTAAATTTATTAACCGTTAAGTATTGAGTAATGTCTTTCAAAACCATAGTGTGAATTTTCTTATCTTTCACAACGCCTTTGTGTTTTGCTAAATATTGTCTTCCACACTCAAATTGTGGTTTGATAAGTAGTATTAGGTCTGTATTAAGATTAAGTTCGACAATCTTGTCTATTAGTAGCTTAATAGAAATAAAGCTAATATCTGCAACAATTACATCTATACCTTTTACAATATCTGTAGTTAAATCTTTCAGATTCGTGTTCTCGTGTAATTCTATTCTAGAATCCATTCTTAAATTTTGATCCATTACATCTGTTCCTACATCTACAGCAACAACTTTGCTTGCTCCACTTTGTAGGGCGCAGTCTGTAAATCCACCAGTTGAAGATCCTATATCAAGTACTGTTTTGCCAACCATCGAATAATGAAATACATTAACGGCCTTTTCTAACTTAAGACCACCTCTCGATACATATTTCAATATGTTGTTATCCAATATTTTTATTTCTTGATTATCCGAAACTACATAATTATTCTTGTTAACTATTTTGCCATCAATAACTACTTTATTATCTAATATTAACTGTTGTGCTTTCGCTCTAGATGGAGCTAATCCTCTCACAACTAACTCTTTGTCTATTCTTTCACTCACGATTCAATTATCCTTATTAGTCGCTTACATCATAGTCAAGCGTAATTTGTATTTTGTAGTCTGGAAAAGCTCTCTGAATATCATTATATATGCTTGCATAAGTCTGTTCTTTTGCTTTGTCACCGAAGTCTAAAATTATATCAAGTTGTATTGTCATATCTGCTTTATTATGGTAGAAACCATGCATTTGCATAACACTACTATAGGAATGTACTATTTGACTAACTTTGTCTCTAATGCTTACTGATTCTTCATCTTCTGTATTGTATGAATATATTCCTACTGCAGTTAGTATAACTCCATGCTTATCATATACTTTTTTCATAATTTTTCTTGTTAGGGCATCAATTTCAACTGCAGTCATTGTATCTTCAACTTCTATATGTATAGAGCCTAAATATGTGTCTGGACCATAGTTATTCAAAATTAAATCGTAAGCACCTCTTACGTCTTTGAAAGAAGTTACTGTATTTTTTAACGATAATGCAAAGTCTTTTTCAACTCTCTCTCCAAGAATTTGGCTAAGAGAACTTTTCAACATGTCAATACCAGTTTTTAATATTAGAATGGCAATTATTGTACCAAGATACGCTTCAAGACTTAGTCCACACGATAAAAATATTATCGCAGACACTAATGTCGCAGTTGAAATGAGTGAATCCATTAATGCATCTTTGCCAGAATTTTCCAACACCTCAGAATTTACTTGTTTACCTTTTTTGCTAACATAGATTCCAAGTAAGATCTTTACCACAATTGCTACACTTACAATTACTATTGATATTGTGGAATAATCTGGGACTATTGGAGTAAAAATCTTCTTAATAGACTCTATCGCTGAAGTTAAGCCTGCATACAATATAATTATTGCAACAATCATTGCACTTAGGTATTCTGCTCTACCGTGACCGTAAGGGTGATCTTTGTCCGGCGCTTTACCAGCGAGTTTAGTTCCTATAATCGTTACAGTAGAAGACAAAGCATCGCTTAGATTGTTAACTGCATCTAGCACAATTGCGATAGAAACAGACAAAATTCCAACTACAGCTTTAAATCCAGCAAGTAAGAAATTAGCAATTATTCCGATAACGCTTGTATTTATAATAATTTTTTCTCTTGTTAATTTCTTTGTTTTATTGGGCATACATTAATTCCTTATTTACTTATTTGATATGAAATATTATATATAAAAGTTGCTGAAGTGTCAAACAAATACTAAAAAGAGAATACAGACAAAAAATGATTTGTAGTAAATATAATTAACGAGTATAATATTTTCAAAGATGGAGGGAACAAATTATGAAAGAAGTTCAACAATTTTTAAAAAAATGTGGAGTATATTATCTGGCAACGATCGATGGTGATCAACCAAGAGTAAGACCGTTTGGTACTGCCGAGATTTATGAAGACAAACTATATATTCATACTGGCAAAGTAAAACAGGTATCTAAACAAATCGAGAAAAATCCAAAAGTGGAATTATGTGCCTTCTGTGATGGAACATGGTTGCGTGTTGCAGGTACACTTGTAAAAGATGAAAGGTTGGAAGTAAAGCAATTTATGTTAGATAAGAATCCAGAATTGAAAGCTATGTATTCTGCTACAGACAATAATACAGAAGTGCTATATTTGAAAGATGCTGTTGCAACATTCTCGTCTTTTACATCTAAGCCAAGAATTGTAAAATTCTAACAATTTAAGGTTGTTATTTGTCAAAAGGGCACAAGTTGTTGTCAAAAATATAATTAATTTTAAAAAAGTAGGGCAAAGTTCTTTTGCTCTACTTTTTTGTATATGTATTAAGCTTAGTTCTTTTTTTGTAATACTCCATTAATTATTGCGTATTGTCTCTCTGCATTAATTTTTATTTTTTTTGT
>CAJOPQ010000057.1 GCA_905236445.1 uncultured Clostridia bacterium | reverse complement strand
TTGATCAAAGTACAAGATTATACTAAGCATATTGTTCTAGGCACTACTCATGATGATGCAATAGGCGAAGCGTATGACAAAGTCGCCAAAGTGTTGGGCTTGGGATATCCCGGTGGACCAATTATAGACAAAATAGCCAAAGAGGGAAATAACTCCATTCAATTTGTTAAAACAAATTATAACAAGAAAGATACGAATTTCAGTTATAGTGGAATTAAAACTGCAGTTATTAATTATGTTCATAAATTAAATCAGAACAATCAACCTATACCTATAGAAGATATCTGTTGTTCTTTTCAAACTCAGGCAGTAGAGGAGTTGGTTGTTAAGACCATTAATACAGCCAAAAGAATGAAGTTGAAAAAGATTGCAATTGCAGGGGGTGTTGCCTGCAATTCATATCTTAGACAGAGATTGACAGAGGTGGCAACAGATAATAATCTCAAAGTGTATTGTCCTACACCAATAGAGTGTACCGACAATGCTGCTATGGTAGGGGCAGAGGCATATTATCTTATTAGGAATGGTGAGGGGCTTGCAGATATTGATTTAGTGCCAGATTGCACAATCAATTTGAAATATAGCAAATAATAAAAAAAAGTTTTACTAACAATCTTGCATACTTTGATTGCCTAGTAGAACTTTTTTTGTTACAATACATATGGAATATTTATTATATAAGCGAGGCGAAATATGAAGCAAACTATAGTGGTGGCATCGAGTAATGTGCACAAAGTAAAAGAAATTAAAGAGATTTTATCTAATTATGATATACTAACTATGGCAGATGTTGGTTTTGATGCTCACATAGAGGAAAATGGCAAAGATTTTCTAGAAAATTCTCTTATCAAAGCAAAAGCAATAAGACGCTATTTGAATAGTAAGAAACTAGATTATCTGGTCCTTGCAGACGATTCCGGGTTGTGTTGTAATGCGTTAAATGGCGAGCCGGGAGTCTATTCTGCAAGATATGCACAAGATGAAAGCAATGCCGAGAATAATAGACAGAAATTGCTATGCAATTTATCCAAAAAGGCGGATAGAACGGCTTATTTCGTATGTAATATAGTATTGCTTGACAAAGATTATAACTATTGTGTAGGTGTTGGCAAAACTTATGGAAGCATAGCTACAGAATATGCAGGAGATACCAGTTTTGGATATGATTGTATATTCTATAGTGATGATCTTGGCAAGACTTTTGGCTCGGCTACCGATGATGAAAAGAACAATGTCTCGCATCGTGGCAGAGCATTGCAAGATTTAATGCATAATGTGCAAATGAATGCTTGGCAGAAGTTAAAATTAACAGATATAGAGATTGCACATAGTGTTACTCCAAAGCCAATTGTCAATGTTGCAAAGAAATTGAATTTAACTAAAGATGACTTACTAAGTTTTGGCGACAACATTGCAAAAATCAAATCTAAATATGTAGAAGATGCTCAATCTAAGTTAGTTTTGGTTACTTCAATTAATCCTACAAGTGCAGGTAATGGCAAAACTACTGTATCTATTGGTCTGGCTGATGCAATTAATAAGTTGAAAAAATCTGCATGTCTTGCACTCCGTGAGCCATCGATGGGACCAGTATTTGGTATCAAAGGTGGAGCTACAGGTGGTGGATATAGCCAAGTAATTCCTATGGAAGATATCAATCTGCATTTTACAGGTGATTTCCATGCAATTACTAGTGCCAACAACTTGCTATGTAGTGCTATCGATAATCATATTTTCCAAGGCAACGAGTTGCAAATTGATGTTAATAATATTTTATTCAATAGGTGCTTAGATCTTAACGATAGAGCACTTCGAAATGTTGAGGTAGAAATAGATAAAGATATCAAGAGGGCAGACAAGTTTAATATAACTGCTGCCAGCGAAGTTATGGCTATAATGTGCGTGTCTAAGGATTTGCAAGATTTGAAAGCTCGTCTTGGAAATATTATGGTTGCATTAAATGTTAAAGGAAAGCCAATATATGCAAGAGATTTGCATGTAGAGGAAGCAATGACAATATTACTTAAAGATGCTCTGAAGCCAAACTTGGTTCAGACTCTATCGGGTGGCCCTGCAATTGTGCACTGTGGACCTTTTGCTAATATTGCTCATGGCTGTAACAGTATTATTGCTACAAATACAGCTATGCAACATTCTGAATATACAATAACTGAAGCCGGTTTTGGCGCAGATTTAGGTGCTGAGAAATTCCTTGACTTTAAGTGTAGAGTAGCTGGTCTAAAACCTAATTGTGTGGTAATAGTTGCAACTATTCCTGCATTGAAATTGCACGGTGGAGTGTCAAATAAGGATCTAAAGAAAGAGAATGTTAAGGCTGTAAAACTTGGCTTTGCTAATTTGAAAAAACACATTGATAATATGAAAAATATATATCATGTACCTTGCGTAGTTACGCTTAATAAATTTGCTACAGACACTGTGGCTGAGATTGACATGGTTAGTAGTCTAGTTGCAAGAACAAATACGCCTTTTGCAATTAATAATGTATGGGCATATGGTGGTGACGGTGCTATTGATCTAGCAAAACTCGTAATTGAAGAGTGCGACAAGGATTATGATCTTACTTTTGCATATGAGTTGGAAGAGAGTTTGAAGTCAAAAATTGCTAAAGTAACCAAAAATGTATATGGGGCAAAGAAGGTTAATTATTCTGATAGAGCGTTAGAAGACATCAAGAAGATAAAGAAACTTGGCCTAGAGAATCTTCCTATAATAGTTGCAAAGACGCAATATTCGTTATCAGATAACAAAGATTTGCTTGGTGCACCAAAGGGCTTCGAAGTAACGGTGAGGGGATTAGAAATAAGATCGGGTGCTGGATTTATAGTAGTACTTCTTGGCAAAATGCTTTTGATGCCGGGACTTAACAAAGCTCCTGCATATTTAGGTATGTCCATTAATGACAATGAGGAGATTGTTGGAATATTCTAAATTTGAGATAAAAAATAAAACACGCTATCAAATAATAGCGTGTTTTATTTTTCGTAATACTTGAGTTAAAATTAAACATTAAGTAAACGTAGAATGCTGTGGTTCATGATCATGAAGAT
>CAJOPQ010000056.1 GCA_905236445.1 uncultured Clostridia bacterium | reverse complement strand
ATGAAGCCAAATATTGTGCATTTAGATTTTCCATCGGTAGGTGCTACAGAGAATATAATGATGGCAAGTGTTAAGCTTAAAGGAAGGACTACAATATATAACTGTGCGTGCGAGCCAGAAATAGAAGATTTGCAAAATTTTTTGAACGCTATGGGTGCAAAGATAACAGGTGCAGGAACATCAACAATAGTTATAGATGGAGTAGACAAACTGCATGGTTGTACATATTTGCCATATTCGGATAGAATAATCACAGGGACATATCTTATTGCTTGTGCAATGGCAAAAGGCAGTATTAGACTTAATAATGTCAATCCAGAGCATAATTATGACCTTATTAGCAAGTTGAAACAGGCAGGGTGTAGGCTGAAAATCTCCCCAACTACGATAGAAATTTTTGCTAATAAGCCATTGAAAAGTGTTCCTAAGATATCTACGCAGACTTATCCCGGTTTTCCGACCGATCTGCAGAACCAAATACTTGCGATGCAGACAATATCTAGAGGCGTAAGTGTGATAACAGAGAATTTGTTTGAAACACGCTTTAAGATTGTTAACGAGTTGACCAAGATGGGTGCAGATGTAACCATTCATAAGCAGTCTGCCATAGTTAAAGGTGTGCCAAATCTGTATGGAGCGAATGTTATTGCCTCGGACTTGAGAGGTGGGGCAGGGTTGGTGTTGGCAGGAATTGTAGCAGAAGGCTATACGACTGTTAAAGATGTTGAACATATAGATAGAGGATATCTTGCAATAGAGAAAGATTTGTGTAAATTAAATGTAGATATTAAGAGAATAACTGATTAAATTGTAATTATTACATACAAATAAACTTGATAATGTGTAAAAAAATATTTTTGTTTAATAGAAATTGATGTTATACTTATACCAGATTAAAGAAATAATTTAATCTGGTTTTTTTAATTATATTATGAAGAGTAAGAAATTTATTATATTAATCTCAATATTGCTTATAATTGCCTTAATAATCATTCTGGCAAGCAGTGTTTTTACTCTCAAAACAATTAGTTTTAATTTTTTAAATCAAAGAAATGTTCTAGCTAAGTATACTACAGATGTGTTTGTAGAAGATGTATCTGTGCCATATGGCGACAGTATATTTTTGATTAACAAAACAAAATTAAAAGACGATTTGGAGAGCAAAAATGCATATCTAGAAGTCGTTAGCATAGAGAAAACTTTTCCTAATAATATAGTAATTCATGCTAGCGAAAGGGAAGAAGTATATGCAATTAAGATAGAGGATAACACCTATGCAATAACGGATAAATCGCTTAAAATACTGAAGTTTTGCGATAAACAGTATCTAACGCAGACAGGTTATATTGCACCTATTGTTGTTGAGATAGAGTATGATAATGTTGACTTGGCAAGCAAGGGATACAAGATATGTGACTTTATACAAGAGACGGGTGTGACAGATATTTTGTTAAGCACTGTTAATTCTTTTGTGTCGGCAGGCTATAGCATAACATCTTTCAAAGGCTTTGCATCTAATATTAAGCTTTGCGAGAGTGGTAAGTTTCGAAGTAGTAGTGATTCTGGATATGATCTTGAATTTGTTAAGACAGTAGAGATATCTACTAAGTATGGTATCAAAGTAAGCATCAACGACGCATATTCCAATATTTATAATAAAGTTGCCATGGGAATAGCTACTTATGAGAAGATTCACGATAGTCATCATACAACAGGGGAAATTCTTGTATATGAGACTAGCGATAGGCTTATGGCAAGATATCGACAAAGCGATTAATTAATAAAAGCTATAACTACTTAAATTTCTTTGACTCAGCATTAATTTTTGGTTATACTTAAACTAGTTGAACTAGTTTATGTCAAATATATAAAGATGATGTATTCTAGTTTTGCGATACATCATTTTTTATATTCTTTGAAGGAGAGGAGATTTGTTTGGCAAGAAATTTGTTACAGTCTTGGATTTCAAAGCAACCAAGATAGAAGTGACAGTGGCTGAAAGAGGTGTAAATAACAGCGTTAGAATAATAGCTAGTGCTGCCAGTGATTATGCCGGCTATATCAACGGCGAATTTCTTGAAGAGGATAATTTGACAGTTGCAATTGCTAGTGCAATTGAAGATGTGCAGAAACTTGTTGGCAGTAAGATAGATAATGTACATATAGGTGTACCGGCTGAGTTCTGCAGTTATGTGATAAAGAACCTAAAAGCAAATTATTCTAGTGCACAAGTTATAAAACAAAGACATATAGACCGATTATTCTTTGATATAAATGATGATGATATAGACAGCGAGTTTTCTATAATTTCCAAATCTCCGATATACTATGTTCTAGATGATGGAGTGCAGACTAATGATCCGTTGGATAATTTATCTAAGAATTTAGCGGTTAAGGCGAGCTTTGTGTTGGTGCGAAATACATTTATTGATAGCATTTCTAATGCTTTGACATCGTGTGGAATTAAAGATTATAGTTTTGTACCAGTGGTGTTGGCGATAGATGAATGTCTATTAGATGAAGAGAGTAGGCAAAGTGGAGCTATAGTAATTGATTTTGGATATGTATCCACTTGTGTTAGTTCGATTATTGGTGATGGCATAGTAGATATGAAGACGTTTGCAGTTGGGCAAGGGCATATTTTGGCAGACTTGAGTGAAGTATTAAAGATTAATTTCTTTCAAGTTGAGGAGTTGATAAAGCAAATTATACTGACTTTGCAAGCCAATCCTATGGACCAATATGATGTTAGCGTAGATGGAGAGTCGAATAAGATAAGTGCTGCTTATGTTAATGAAATTGTTTTAGCGAGACTGGATAGTATTGTAGATATAATTAGCAAGATATTGCTTAACTTCCAGTACAAGATAGATCCCAATAGGCCAATATATATTACTGGTGATGGTATTGCTAATTTGAAAGGTGTGAAGAACTATTTTACCAATAAATTAAGACGCAAATGCTATATACTGACACCAAGTCAAGTAGAATATTCCAAACCAAAGTATTCGTCAAAGATTGGCTTGATAGAATTTGTATATGCAAGTGAAAAATAAAAATATATGAGGTGGAAAATATGAGTAATGGATATGATGAATATTATACTCCAGTGTGCAACATCAAGGTAGTTGGAGTAGGTGGTGGTGGCAACAACGCCGTCAACCGAATGATCAAAGCGGGCATTAAAAGTGCTGAATTTATTGCTGTTAATACAGACAAGCAAGCACTACTTATGAGCAAAGCACAGAATAGACTGCAAATTGGTGAAATTATAACTGGTGGAAAGGGTGCAGGCTCTGATCCAGAAATTGGAAAGAAGGCAGCTGAAGAGAATAGAGACCTTTTGACACAAGTATTAGAAGGTACAGATTTGCTGTTCATTACTGCTGGTATGGGTGGTGGCACAGGCACTGGTGCGGCACCAGTTATAGCACAGATTGCTAAAGACATGGGAATACTTACTATTGCTGTTGTAACTAAGCCATTTGGTTTTGAGGGTAGAACAAGGCTTGCTAATGCAGAAAGAGGCTTGAAAGAATTAAAAGCCAATGTAGATACACTTGTTGTTATACAGAATGAAAAATTGTTGAAAATTGTTCCAAAGGGAACAACAATTGTAGAGGCATTTAGAACTGCAGATGATGTGCTTAGACAAGGAATTCAAGGCATAAGTGACCTTATTGTTACGCCTAGTCTAATCAATCTAGATTTTGCCGATGTCAAGACAATTATGAAGAACAAAGGTTTGGCTCATATGGGACTTGGTCGTGGCAAGGGTGAGAATAGGACAATTGAGGCTGTTAGACAGGCTGTCTCTAGTCCACTTCTTGAGACAACTATTGAAGGTGCTACTGGTATTATATTGAATATTAAGGGTGGATTGGATTTGACTCTAGACGAAGTATACGAGGCTGCAGAACTAGTAAGAGAGGTTGTGGATCCTAAGTGTAACATTATCTTTGGTAGTGGAATTGATGAGAATATGGAAGATGAGGTAGAGATAACAGTAATTGCTACAGGATTCTCCGGTGCTACAATTGCAGATGAAGTCAAGAAAGAAGTTGTAGGGGATAGACAGTCTGACAAAGATTATGACAAAGAAGATGAATCGGAGCAAAGAGAAGAAGAAATCCATAATACTCATATTGAATTAGATGATGCAGATATTCCACCAATCTATAAGAAATTAATGCAAAATAGAAAATAAGAAAATAAAAAAATAGGGTAAAGATTTTGTAACTTTACTCTATTTTTTTATTAATAATTGTTGCCAATAATTCCCCATAGATAATCAATTATCTGCGAAGAACAGTTATATTCTACTGGATATCCTCCTGCAAAGCAATGTAGTGCTAATTGAATTCCGAAGTTGTGGAATTCTGGATCGTAGTGCTCATAGAGATATTTAAAAGTTTGGAATTCCACATAGTTTTCTTGGGCTATGTATTCTGTAAGGTGAATCATTTCATGTGCAAAAGCACTGCAGTAGAAAAAACCATTAATGGATTCGTTCATAGTTATTGTTCTGATAAGAATTTGACATTGTCCATCTACAGTTTCTGGCAAGAAGGCTTCTTTGTATATATAGAATGAACAATTGAAGTCTTTTTCAATTATCTGCTTGTATTCCATATTGGTACGCGATGTTGTGCATAGTTGATATTGTGACTTAAGATAATCACTGGCAAGTTGAATCTCGTAATCCTCAATTTCTATATATTCAACTGGCATTCGCCTTTGAAAATAAGCACAACTTGATATTATTATTATAGCGATTATTCCTATAGCAATTATAGAAGTCTTAATCATTCTTTTAATTATTGTGCCCATAGTTGATTTCTTACCTCAAAGTCATATTTTGAATTGTTTGTCATGTCGAATCTCCAATATAATATAAAAAATAAATTTATAATATTATAACTACTAAAATTCCAATTTTCATTTAACTTTTAAAGTTGTAAACTATTACAATCCATGATAATTGTTGTGTGCTATTTCTTCTTTGAATCTAACTCTTGTGCCACGTGCTATATCGCCATCAAGAGCCAACAATTCATCTTTTGTTGCTATTGTACTATTTTTGGCGTAGCGATAATATTTTCTGCCTTTTAACCTTTCAACAAAAAACTTAATGCCAAGAGAAGAATGAGGTATTACTTTTGATAGTAGACTATCCATTGCATGATCTGATCCATATACTTGAGCAAATTCAAGATCTAGTCCATCAGAAAAATCTTTTTCAATCGCCCATTTTATATCATGTCGTCTTACGTGATCTTTGTCAATTAGATTTGAGTTAGCCGATTCTGGAATTTCTGAATATTCTACTTGGATAACATTACCTGTTTTTAAGTTTGTTACTTCTGTTTTGTCTTTGTTAAGTACGTAAGGGGTAGTAAAAACACTTTTTCTAGCAAATCCAACAGCCCAGAATACATCTTTAATTTCAATACCCTCTTGATTATTCTCTGTCATTACTTCTTCAGAAGTATATGCTGCGTAAGTAGCTTCTTGCTCTCCTTTAAGTAAATCTAACATTAGATCTGTATTTATGCTATTATTTTCTCTTTCCATAATTTTCTCCTTTTGTCTAGAAATCTCGTCCGTCAAGTTCTCGTGCTCTTAATCGGGCTGCTTCATTTTTTTTATTTTCTTTTATGTGTTTTTTTAGACCAATTTCAACATCGTGTGCAATATTGCAGATAGAATCTCGAGATACTTTTTGTCTTAAAAGACAATCTAAAGCGTGGTCTGATGATTTTAAAGCTATTGTTCTAATCTCAAGAGTATCTATGGTTTTTGGGAAGTGATTAAACATAAATGTTGTAGCAAAACATGAAGTACATAAAACACATTCTTTTCCATATTTTTCTTCAAAATTACTTTTAATGATATTAGTATCTTGGTCGCCATCTGGCTGTGCTTCACTAATCTCGTCAGTTAATAAGTTTTTACAACGCTTGTAGTTATAGTTATATACATATGGTACAGCCACGACATCGTCTTCTTCTCCTTGATGCGTAGCCCATATTATATCTTCTAATTTATATAATTTTTGTGAATTGTTGCTAGGGCCTTTTAATGTTTCTCTATCCATAACATCTATTAACTCATAATCTTCCATTTTGGTAAATTCCCCTTGTTGCATGTTTTTAATACATATTCTGTAGTAGTTTAACACAGATTTTGAATTTGTCAAGGGGTGTTTAAAAAAAATACTTAGGTACTAGAAGTAATCTATCCTAAGTAAGTATGTATTCTATAGATATAAATATTCTGTTGTAATAATTAGATGTCTAGCAATTCTTCCCAATCCTGAATAAGAGCATTGCATTCTTTAATAGAATCAGCTTCTACAAAAGTTCTTAATACTGGCTCTGTTCCAGAGAATCTTATAAGTACCCAGTTGCCGTTGGAATACTTTATCTTTATGTAATCGCTGTAAATTGTTGATTCCACTTCGTATCTGTGTTGAGGAATAACTTTGTCTACGAAAAGCTTCTGCTTTATTTCTTTTTCTTTTGTGTCAGAGTAGGTGTATTGCTTGTCTTTTATAATTTTGTGATAGTTGTTGGCGAATGTAAGTAGTTCTTGCATTATGTCTTTAAATGGTTTGTTGAGTGTTGCCATAATCTTTAGACACAGTGCAATAGACAGCAAGCTATCCTTGCCCCAAATATGATTTTGCATAGCAAGACCACCACTGCTTTCTCCACCAACTAAAGCGTTAGTCTCTATTAGTTTGCCAGATACATATTTGAATCCTACAGGCACTTCGTGGCAAGTGTATCCACATTTCTTGGTGACTACGTCAAGCAAGTTGGAGGTGGCAACATTTTTTACAGAGTCACCTGTACACTTTTCATAAACTACAAGATAGTAGTACACAAGAGCTAGAATATAGTTGTTGTCAATGTAATTTCCGTCGGAATCAATTACTGCTAATCTGTCCCCATCTGCATCTAAAGCGAATCCAATATCTGCATTTGCAAGTTTCACATTTAGTTTCAACTGTTCTATATTATCAATATTAGGAGCAGGAGTGGTGAAATTAAAAAATGCATCTCTCGTGCTATTAATAATTGTATAATTTTTCAAATTTGCATATTTTGCAAATAAGTTAATCTCATCTACTGTTGAGCCAAACTTAGAATCAAATACAACATTTAGATTGCTACAATCTGGAATGTTTTGATTAGTTATAATTGATCTAACAAATTCATCAATGTAGTCACAATATATAATGTTTTTGTCAACAAGCTTGTCATTTATGACAATATTCTCATGTTTTAATGTTTTGAATTCAGACTCAATTTCGTTTGTTTCTTCTACACTTGCGTCTTTGCCTTCTTTGACAAACACTTTAATTCCGTTATATTGATATGGGTTGTGACTTGCTGTAATCATTATTCCATAGTCATAATTTTGTTTTTTGCACCTATACATTACAACTGGGGTTGATGAAGCGCGTTGAAATAACTCTACACGAAAGTTGTTGCTTGCAAATACATCGGCACACCATTTGGCAAAATTCTCAGACATGAATCTGTTGTCGTATCCAATGCATATTTCTTTTCTATATTGTCTTCTTTCTGCAATGTTGCACATTGCTTGACAAATTCTTTGAATATTTTCTTTGTTGAAATTGTCCCCAATAACTCCACGAAAACCTCCAGTTCCAAACTTAACATCACTCATTATTTCTTTCCTCTTTGTTTTTATATTTTTGCTTATGCAAAGTATATCACTTAAAAACTTTTTTGTATATTTATTTACCTTTCTATAAAGATTTTTTATAAAAAATACTTATGCGT
>CAJOPQ010000055.1 GCA_905236445.1 uncultured Clostridia bacterium | reverse complement strand
TAACACTTACACTGTTGCAGTTAAGTTTTGCGACAAACATAATCTGGAAAACTCCTTTAATAAAAATGAGACAAAGTTTGCCAACTTTATGCTTGATAGATCACAACGAGAAAGTTGAACAACTAATACAGGGTACAAAAGTTTTATTTTCAGCAATTTATACGACAAAGATGAAAAATTTACCGACAATCTTGAAAAGTAAAAAATCTTAATCAATCGAAAAAGGACACGCTCTGAAGCGACACCTTAAATTATTACATCAAATAAAACAGCAGTATTACAAAAAAGACAAGCTTTAAAGCCAACCCCCTTAGCCAAGCTTGTCTTTTTACATTTCTTCGAATAAAACATTCATAATATTTTCAAATCTCTTTTTGAATGTTTGCTTTGTTCTATCACTTAAATCATAAAAATCTTTTTCAAAATATTTTATCCATTCGGCTTTGTCATTCACATCTGAAATCTTATTAAACTTAAATGCAACATAGAAACACAATACAATATTATCATAATGAGCAAGAATATCTGCGTCTGCCACACAAAGTTCTTCGATGTTTTCAGCGTTTTGACTGCTTCTATGATGTAAAACACAGCCAACAACTCTTTTTAACTTGTCGCATGGATAATTATATTTATTTAATAAATTTTCAGCGATAATGGCACCATTGCTGTGGTGGTCTGCTTTTTTGTCCTTTTCTATTTCAGTAAGTTTGTTCTTGGCTTATACTTTGACATAGCAATAGCATTTTCTTTACCTTCTTTTGATTCAAACATTTTTTAATCTCTTCTTCAAAATATTTTGTCATTTCAAAACTCTTAATACATTTAAGTATAACATAATTCGTTTATTTTTGATACAAAAAAAAGAAGAAATTTCTTTCTTCCTTTCTTTACTAAGTTTTTTATCTATGACACTAATAATGTTCACTGTATTGGGTGTGTCTTATTTTTCTCCAATAAACACTGATTATTGTATAATCTACGCCTCAAATAACTCACTCTCTACACAAAGACATATTAGGTGATACAAAGGAAGATGCATTTCTTGAATTTTGTACACTATTCTGCTAGGCACATTTAACAAAACATCTGCCAAATCTTTAAGTTTTCCACCACCTTCTCCAGTTAATGCAATAACCTTTATTCCCTTTGCTTTTGCTATCTTGGCAGCATATACTACATTCTTAGAATTTCCGCTTGTTGATATAGCAATAAGCACATCTCCAGCCTCACCCAAGACATTAACCAACTGGGCATACAACATATCTGCATTACAATCATTTAGAAATGCTGTATTGTACGCACTAAAGGAAGTTAAAGGTATACATTTCACACCTTGTTGCAAATTATCTGCTATAAATGCACCTTCTTCACCGTACATTTCTTGCAATTTTTGTTTGAAATCTTGAGAAACTTTCCTTTTCAATACAAAAGACTTCAACAATTCTCCTGCAATATGTTCACTATCTGCACAACTCCCACCATTGCCACATACCAAAATTTTGTTATGCTGACCGATATCACAAATATAAGTAACTACCTTCTCTATTTCTGGTCTTAGATAAGACATATCTTTATGTATGTCAAAAAACTGATTTATATGTTCAATTGTTATTTCTTTCATATTAATCCTCTTTAATTATATAATTTACAGCTGACAACAAATCTTGTGCATAATAATCACCTGTCATGATATCATTCTCGACCAAGTCGGAAAGAACTCTTATGGAAGGTATTTTGGCATTAATTGCCGTGTTGATATCCACATTGCTATCACCTATTAATACACATTGATTTAAATCTAGATTGAAGTCATTAACTGCTTTTTCGATAAGCCCAATATTTGGTTTTCTACAATTACATTTTATTTTTAATTCTTTTACTTCTCCATCGTATCCAGCATGAGGGTGATGTGGACAATAATATATCCCGTCTATGTACACACCCTCTTTACCCAGCAATGTTTCAATTTTGTTGAATGTTTGTTCAACATCATAGAAAGTAGCTT
>CAJOPQ010000054.1 GCA_905236445.1 uncultured Clostridia bacterium | reverse complement strand
AGTGTGGCCACCCGATACCACCAATGCCAAATATGGTGGAACAAGTTCGGCGTTACTTAGATAATTGGCAGAAATATGCGCCTTAATATGATTAACCTTAATCAAAGGAAGCGACAGAGAGTATGCCAAAGATTTGGCATAATTAACACCAACCATCAAAGAGCCAACCAGCCCTGCCCCATATGTTACAGCTATTGCATCTATGTCATCAAAAGTAACTTCGGCTGACTTCAATGCTTCGTTAACTATATTGGATATTGCAAGCAAATGATTTCTACTAGCGACTTCAGGAACCACGCCACCAAACTTCGTATGAATATCAATTTGGCTAGAAATAACATTAGAAAGAACAAGTCTGCCATCTCTAACAACTGCCACACTTGTATCGTCACAACTACTCTCTACACTTAGAATTGTAATGCTCTCTTTTTGCTTCAATTTGTTAAATTTTTCTTTAGCAATATCTATATACATACACATATTTCCTTAAAATCTATATGTTATCAAATATTTCTCTATAAACTTAGAAATTTCACCGTTCATAACGCTATCAACATCGCTAGTTTCATAACCCGTTCTAAGATCCTTAACAAGTGTATATGGACAGAAAACGTAACTTCGTATCTGACTCCCCCACTCTATCTTCTTAGTATCTCCTTTTAGGGCTCTTGCTTTATCAATATTCTTCTGTATCTCTAGTTGAGTCAACTTAGACACAAGCATTCTCATGGCAACTTCTTTGTTCTGTGTCTGCGACCTTTCATTTTGACACGTAACAACAATTCCAGTAGGGAAATGCGTAATTCTAATAGCGCTGTCAGTTGTATTGACATGTTGTCCACCTGCGCCACTAGATCTATATGTATCAATCCTTATATCTTCTGGATTGATAATTATATTAACATTATTCTCAATCTCTGGCATAACCTCAACACTTGCAAAAGATGTATGTCTACGTTTATTAGCATCGAATGGAGATATCCTTACAAGTCTATGGACTCCCATTTCGCCCTTCATATATCCATAAGCATTTTCTCCAGCAATTAGAAAAGTTACACTTTTCAGTCCTGCACCATCACCATCTACTGTATCATACTCTTTGATCTTGTAACCATGCTTTGTTGCAAATCCTTGATACATTCTATATAACATTTCTACCCAATCACAAGCCTCAGTTCCACCAGCTCCACTGTGAATCTTGATAATAGCATTGTTAATATCATATTCTCCATTAAGAAGCGTCTTAAGATATAATTGGTTAACGGCTTCACTTAAGTTGTCTAACATTTTGTCCACTTGCTCAATACAACTAGCATCGTCTTCCATTTCTGCTATCTCTATTATTTCACTAGCATCGTCTATTTGCTTGGATAGACTCACATATTCTGCAATCTTGTCACTAAGCACCTTTTGTTGTTTTGATAAAACTTGTACTTGATTGAGATCTTTGTATATATCAGGATTTTCTAACTTAGAAGATATTTCATTAAGTTGATTATTAAGACTATCTACATCAAAGACAGTCGGTAATTAATTGAAAATTACCGACTATATCTCTATATTGATCTTTCTGACTATTAAGAATAAGCATATATTCTGCCTCTACTGATTGTCTGTTTCTTGTGCTTTGCCACAACAATTCTTGTACTTCTTACCACTGCCACATGGACAAAGTTGATTACGCCCAATATGAGGAGCCTTAACCTTGACAGGTGTGTTGCCCTCTGGTGAATTCGTCTGTAAATTATTTACATTATTAGTGGTGTTAGGCTGAACTTGTGTCTTAATATTAATCTTGTAGTTAAGCAAGAATGTAGCCGTCTCTCGCCTAATATTCATGATCATTTCTTCAAACATATTAGAGCTTTCTTTCTTGTATGCAATAATAGGATCCTGATTGCCATATGCTCTTAGCCCAATTTCGTTTCTAAGCATTTCCATATAATCAATATGATCCATCCATAGCGAATCAACAACTCTAAGAAGTATGTCTCCCTCGATTCTTGATGGCTCAATTCCAAGCGCCTCAACAGCCTTACATTTCATTTCATATACCTTAATGGCCTCTTGTGCGACTCTGTCAGCCAACTCATCAATGTCTAGATCTTCGACCAGTTTTTCTGTCACAAAGTTGTAATTTTCTGGCAAAACATGGTT
>CAJOPQ010000053.1 GCA_905236445.1 uncultured Clostridia bacterium | reverse complement strand
ATTCTTTCTCAATAAGAAAACCTACTGCATTTGGCAACAATTTTGCAATGCCATATGTAGATGCGTGCTTTCTATGAGCAGTTCCAAAAGCATCATTAATATATACATCACCTAGACTTGCAAGTTTCTTGGTAAAAGTCTCTTCATTCTCTTCTTCACCAGCTTCGAATCTCAAATTTTCAAGAAGTAATATTTCGCCTGCTTTCAAATCTTTTGCTTTTGCAACAGCATCTTCACCTACAACATCTTCTGCCATAATTACTGGTTTGTCAATTAATTTACTTAATCTATCTGCAACTGGAGCAAGAGAATATTTCTTCACAACTTGGCCATCCGGTCTTCCCAAATGGCTCATAAGAATAGCTGCTCCACCGTTGTCTATTACATATTTAATTGTAGGAATTGCTTCCACAATTCTATTGTCGTCTGTAATCTTACCTTCAACCATAGGTACATTGAAATCTACTCTAATTAATACTTTTTTGCATTTGATATCAATATCACGTATTGTCTTTTTGTCCATTTTTTACCCCTTTATCTTTTTTACATTATAGAGTATACATCAAGTTGCGTTTTTCGCAAAAAGATTATCTTGACTTTATGATAAATTTTTCACAAAAAGTTAAATTATTGCATTTTAAAAAAAATAAAAAAGACAAAGAAAATCTTTAAGTTTCTTTGTCAAAAAATTTTTTGAGTACATTTAACACTTCATCGATGCTGTTATATGTGACAATTTCAGACTTAATAGTTTTGCTATTTTGGTAACTTTTAAGATACCATAACAAATGCTTGCGCATATATTTTACAATCAATGAATCAGAATAATATTGTCTCAAAATATCTATATGTCTAACAATAAAATCATAAGTGGAGTATTGCGATTTTTCCCCTCTTAGAGAACTAAATATGGAAGGATTGCCAAGTGCACCTCTACCAATCATCACAGCATCACAGCCTGTAATTTCTAGAGCCTTGTGATAGGATTGAACATCTACTATATCTCCACTAATAATAACTGGAATTGTTACCGCTTCTTTTATTTGTCTTGCAATATTCCAATCTGCTTTGCCACTATAATACTGCTCCCTCGTCCTTGGGTGAATTGTAATTGCACTTGCTCCAGCCGACTCACACATCTTAGCAAATTCAACGGCATTGCACGATTCATCGTCCCAACCCTTTCGAAATTTAACCGTCACTGGCTTATCTGTAGCATTTACGCAAGCCTTGATTATCTCACGTGCAAGCTCCATATTTTTCATCAAAGCAGATCCCGATCCGTTGTCTGCAACTTTTGGCATAGGACAGCCCATATTGATATCTATAATATCGAACTTATCCAACTCAGGCATCTGCACTACATTGGCAAAGGACTCTGGCTCATAGCCGAATAATTGTACAACTTTGATCTTCTCGTTATCAGCCGTTCTTAACAAATCAAATGTTTTCTCATTTCTATATTCTAAGGCCTTAACACTAACCATTTCTGTTACTGCATAATCTGCACCCTCCGACACACAAAGGGAGCGAAAAGCTATGTCAGTTACCCCTGCCATTGGTGCTAGAATTAAGTTGTTATGTAGTTCTATATTACCTATTTTCATCTTAACTTTAGCAAGTATATCATATAACTAGAAATATTGCAATATTATACTGGGAAAGGAAAAATTTGAAACATTTTCGAATAATTTTCTTAAAAATTAGCTAATTTATGGTTAATTTTGCCTTAAAAGTGGCAAAATTCATTAAAATTGTACCAAAATGTTTGGTGTCATTAACTATAGTATGGTATAATTTGGTATCACTTAAGAAGGAGATAAAAGTATGAATAAAAACGATTTAGTAAAAGTTATTGCCGACAAAACTGATTTAACTCAGAAAGAAGTTGCTGTTGTTATTGAAGAATTTATCGACGTTACTACTAAAGCCCTTAAGGCAGGCGAAGAAGTTGCTATTGCCGGACTAGGAAAGTTCGTTGCTAAGACTAGAAAACCAAGAACTAGTATCAACCCTAGAACTAAAGAAAAAGTTAAAGTTCCTGCAAGCAAAGCTGCAACTTTCAAATGTGCTAAAGCTCTTAAAGACGCTCTTAACTAAACCATTTTTAAAAAACGATTTTAGGAAAATGGAAAAAATGACATCATAATTAGATGCCATTTTTTTATTCTGTAGGTATTAAGTTTATTTTCTCTCTTATCTTTTTGGGTAAAAATTTGATAAGTTTTTTTGGAATTGGTAGATACGCCCACTCTTTGACACTGAATACTTTGAGACTAAGTAATAACACAATATACATAAAGACAATTACCCCTCCTACAGTTAACATTAATAGCCATGGTGGAAGTATAGTCATAGTTAATTTTTTAATTCCATAACCTATAAGTCCAGCAACTGCAATACTTACAATTGGCGCTACTAGATATGATCTTATATTAACCTTGATTGGCACTAAATCTTTGATCTTCACAATACAACCAATACAAGAAATTATTAGAAAAACTGTATTGGCAATAAGTAATCCAAAAACGTTGAGTGATGGAATAGACACCAACACAAATGTAAGCATTGTCCTAATCACCAACGCTACACATTGTACGTAGAATGGAATTTGTGGTTTGTCAAAAGCGTTAAGTATGGCGATGAAAGTATACAAGAAAGCATTATATATTATTGTCACAGAACTTACAGCTAATATTCTGTATGAGAAAGCAAATTCATCGAGCACTTTTGTAGACAATCCACCAGAGTAAAGCAGGTCTATAATCTCTGGAGCAAAAAGTAAAAATAGCAAAAACATAGGAAGTGCTATTATCCATGCAAATTTTATAAAGAAATTGGTTTTAGTAACAACAGTATCGTTAGAGTTTAACTCTATCGAACTACTCAAATTGGGAACTATTGTAGTAGATAGCGCTGATATGATAACTATAGGTAGACTGATTAGACTCGAAACAATTCCATTACTCATTCCATACAAGCTTGTTGCAATTGTTGTTGTATAACCACTATTAGTAAGCAAATTGATTACCAGAAAACTATCGACAAAAACTGTGAGTGGAGCAATAAGACTGGCTAGCGTACTAGGAATGGCATATTTGATTAATCGCTTAGATATATCTTTAGTCGTTGATATGTCTACATTGCTAACATAATATTTACATTCACCACACTTACATCTTTTCATTAATTTCTTATTGTGCAATCTGCCACGGTTTAACTCAACACACTTTGATTTCAATAATGTTGTTCTTTCTTTACCCTCCACTTTTCTGCTCTCGAAGAAATTATAAAAATCTTTCCTCTTATATACTGCGTATTTGATAACAAGATAAATCATTGCGATAAGTTCGGATAAAGACACTCCCAATGTGGCCCCTAGTACAGCATATTGTAGCCCTCGATCCATTAGTGAATATGCAAACAGTAGACCAAAGACCAACCTGCCCGTCTGCTCAATTAGTAAAGATATACTAGATGGCAGCATATTCTCTACACCTTGAAAATACCCTTTGATTACAGATAAGATAGATGCAAAAACAATTGCTGGCGCAATAGCCAAATAACTATAATATGCGTTTGCATTGCCTTGCAGATAACTGAAAGATTTTGCTAAAATTATCGTTAATATCAACAATATTGTAGACAAAATTATAGAATATAATATTGCAATTTTTAAAATTTTTTGTTCTGTTTTGCGATGAAACTTACTCCTTGCTTGTGCAACTAATTTTGTCACAGCGACACTAAGGCCACTACTAGAGATTATTAAAGCCAGAGAATAGAATGGAAATACCAGATAATACACCCCCATTCCATTGGCACCGAGAATATGTGTTAGAGGTATTTTGTAGAAAGCTCCTAATATCTTTGCTAAAACTCCCCCAACTGCAAGTACAGTCGCTCCAATAAAGAATGATTTTTTCTTCATAGTACTGTTACCTACTACAAATTTTTGCAATCATTTTAAGTAATTCAATCTCTTTATAACTAACACTGCTTTCTATACCACACGCAACAACAGCTCCAGTATATCCCTCAGATTGAAAAGGTATTATTATCTGAGAATTCGAGATAACATTACTATTTTGCGATATTGGCAATATCGTCGTTTTGTCTGCAACACTTGCAACATAAGGTTTGTTATCCTTAATTATTTGTATAATAGATGCACTCGCCTTACCGTCAATTTGTACACCAAAAGATGCTATAATTTCATCGTTGAGAATAAAAATTATATTATTTTGTAAATAAGTTTGAAGATCACTACCAATAAGTTCTATTATACGAGTTATGTAATAATTATTGCTGGAAGCGTGCAATACAACTTCACCTCTGTCATTAATCCCTATCTCCATCGCACTGCCTTCGGCTATTCTAAGATAATCTCTAATCTCTTTAGGAATAACAACCCTTCCAACATCGTCTATTTTTCTAATTATTCCGGAATATGTGTGCATTACTCTTGCCTCTTTTTAACAAACTTTTTAACTTGTTTTTATGTTTTGTTAAAATGTAAATTTTTATGTAAGCATTATTAAATGCGACATATTTTGACAAAAAAAATCGAGGTATGCACACCTCGACCCCATCATATTCCATGGAATACAATTGCTCCCCAAAATGCATATATTCATTCCAGTGAGTGATATAGGTTTTCGAACACCTACACCATGCAAACTTCAGCCATGCATAAGCTGAACATTTTTGCAACCGTGACGATAGTTTTTGTTATATAGCTGGGAATTTCGCCCCTTCTAATTGATAAGTCACACTTTTATTATATTCTCTAGTTGCTTAAATGTCAACGGTTTTTCAAAAAAAACATTCATAAAATTGAAAAATATTTTTTATATCATTTTTGCTTGACAAAAAATAATAAAGAGTTCTGAACTATTGATAAAAAAATTCCGAAATAAACATTTCGGAATTTCTGATAAATTATCTCTTTCTGAATTGTGGAGCTTTACGCGCTTTCTTCAAGCCGTACTTCTTTCTCTCTTTCTCTCTAGCGTCACGAGTAAGGAAGCCCGCTTTCTTAATCTCTGGTTTTAGATTCTCATCAGCTTTAACTAATGCTCTTGCGATACCATGTCTAATAGCACCTGCTTGACCAGTAAGTCCACCACCGTGTACATTTACTTCTACATCATATTTCAAAGTAGTCTCTGTTAATGCCAATGGTTGAACAGCGATTTGTCTAAGAGTCTCAAGACCAAAGTAATCGTCTAGAACTACACCATTAACTCTAATTGTGCCTTTGCCATTAGGAAAAAGTCTAACTCTGGCAATAGATTGTTTTCTTCTACCTGTAGCAGCATAATTAACTTTCTTATTTGCAGGTATTTTAGTTGTTTTCTTCTTAGTTTCTTCTGCCATAATTATTTATTTCCTCCCTTCAAAGTATAAGCAACTGGCTTCTGTGCCTCATGTGGATGTTCTGCACCTTTGTAAACTTTTAATTTACTAAACATGCTGTGTCCTAAAGAATTCTTAGGAAGCATACCCTTAACAGCTTTCTCCAATACAAAGTCGCTTCTGTTTTCCATTAATGACTTGTATTGAACTTGCTTTAGACCACCAGGATATCCTGAATGTCTGTAATAATATTTCTTGTTCAATTTATCGCCAGTAAGAATCATCTTATCTGTATTAATAACAATTACATAATCGCCTGTATCTACATGTGGAGTATAAGTTGGCTTGTGTTTGCCACGAAGAATATAAGCTACTTGTGAAGCAACTCTTCCAACAGGCATATTAGCAGCATCAATAAGCAACCATTTTCTTTCCACAGTTTCTTTATTTGCCATAATAGTCTTCATAAAGTATTTTCTCCTTAAAAAAATTACTAATTTAGTATTTATCTTCTCAAAACAATTTTCCGAAAGTAATTTTTTATAGGGGCTAACATACAAAAAATTCTTCGAAAATCTTCAAAGCGATATAATTTTACAACAAGCAATTTAGTTTGTCAAGACTTTTTCTTGATTAATTCTATAAATATTTAGATATTTAGCTGATACAACAATTAGATTTTAGTTGTTCTTCAGAGGCTCATCTTCATGCGAATTGGCTAGAGTTATAGAATATACCCTACTTGCACCTGCCTTCTTTAACATTTTTGCACATTCATCGATTGTTGCACCAGATGTGAAAATATCGTCAACAATTAAAACATTCTTGTTTTTAACTTTGCTTGCATCTTCAACGACAAAAGCACCTTTCACATTCTCTTTTCTTTCTGCTTTTGGCAAGCTCGCCTGATGAGGAGTGTCTTTAACCCTAACAAGCACATTGTTATCAATAATATCTTTGTGAGATTCGAAATAATTAAGCAATTCAATTGTTTGATTATAACCACGCTCATTGCTTCTGTTAATATTAAGTGGAACCGGAATAATAATATCTGGTTCAAAGTCATGGAGAAGTCCTAGAAATTTATCGTACATAATCTTGCCTAAGTATTGTGCAAGATATTTCTTGCCGTTATACTTGAATTCGTGTATAAGCTTTCTCATATTGTCGGAATAAGTCACTGCAGAGACATTTCTATCCACAATTCTCTTTGTCGTCTTACAATCGCTACAGACAAGACTATCTGCTATAACTTTTGCCCCACATTTAATGCAAAATTTGTCAGTTATAAATGGCACACTCTTAATACATTTATCACAAATGCAATAACGCTTGTCGCTATCCAACTCACAATCACAAATAATACATGTATAATTGTTGGGAAATACATCAATCCTGACACTATCTAATATTTTACTCAAAACTTTCTTCATCTGCAATTTTATTTATTTCTCCATTGTCTCCATTAATAAGCAAATCAATATTATCCAAAAAATGCCTAAGCATCGTAAATCGCACTTGTGTGTGATTGTTGTGAATCATTCGTGCAATACATTGCTTAGTTCCAACTAGAACAACCATCTTTTTTGCTCTAGTTACTGCAGTATATAACAAATTCTTAGTTAGTAGCATTGGTGGACCACTAAGAACTGGAATTACAACTGCATCAAATTCACTTCCTTGACTCTTATGTATGGTTATTGCATAACTTAGTATTAATTCACTTAGTTCAGATTTCAAATACACACTTCTTCTGCCGTCTTCGAAGTCAATAGTTACTTGGTTAGTGTTAATATCTATTTCGCTTATTACTCCAATATCTCCGTTAAATACACCAGAGCCAATCTCTCCACTTGCTTTTCTCCAACTTCGCTCATAATTGTTAGTTGTCTGCATAACCCTATCGTTAACTCTAAATATGCATTTATCAAGTTCCAATTCCATCTTGTTGATAGATGGTGGATTTATTTTCTCCTGAAGTTTCTTATTGATATTATCTATTCCAATTATACCCGCTTTCATTGGTGCTAAGACTTGTATCTTAGAACTGTCTACATTTAGAAAATTTGGAATTCTATTTGTACACATTGATACTATAGTATTTAGTACATCTTCTTGCTCAGTTTTCTCACTGAAGAAGAAATCTTTACTCTTGTTGTTGATAACTGGCATTTTCCCGTTATTAATTGCATGAGCATTAGTAATAATCAAGCTATCTTGACTCTGTCTATATATTTGTGTTAGACACACAACCTCGAATTGCTTACTTGCCAAGATATCAGCAAGTACATTGCCACAGCCGACACTTGCCAACTGATCTTTGTCTCCAACAAGTATTAATTGCGTGCCTTGCCTTAATGCCCTTGTCAAATAATACATTAATTGACAGTCGACCATACTTACCTCATCTATAATAACAACGTCATATGGCAACTTATTCATATTGTTGTAGAAGAACATATTGGAATTAGTATAATCTAACTCTAGTGCACGATGAATAGTCATAGCCTCCATTCCAGTACTTTCACTAAGACGCTTTGATGCTCGTCCTGTTGGAGCCATTAACAATACCCTTTTTCTAAAACTCTTATAAATCTGAAGGATACACTTAACAATAGTGGTTTTGCCCGTTCCCGGACCACCAGTTATAACCGATACACCATTTTGCACTGCGACTCTAACTGCTTCTTTCTGATTATCATGCATTGATATTTTGTTAACTAACTCATACATTTTGATTTCATCTTCTATATCAATTACCGTTTTGTCTACACAAGAGTCAAGCAACTGCAAAGTGCATGCTATACTTTTCTCCATGTTATAATACTTACTTAACGCCACACATTCTAGTTCATCTTGCTTGAAATATTTAGTTACGCCATCTATGGTTAATTTCTCAAGCACACCTACTATGTTATCATGCTCTATATTTTGCTTAAGCAATGTTGATACATCTTCAACCAAATTCTCTAGATGGATATATGTATGTCCACCTTTGTCGGAATTTTCCTTCAACACATGTAGAATAGCAGCCCTATACCTAAATTCACTGTCAGGTTTTATTCCAAGGCTCTGGGCAATTTTGTCTGCAGTAAAGAATCCAATACCTTCTATATCTTCCACCAATCTATATGGATTGTCATTCAATATTTCTTCAGATTTATCGCCATACCTGTTAAAAATTTTTATAGCAAGATTAGTAGAAATGCCATAGTTTTGCAAGAAAATAACTGTTCTTTGCATTCTCTTGACCGATCCAAACTGCTCGGCTATTTCCATTGCTTTGTTGGTGCTTACTCCTCTTACTTCTGCTAATCTTTCTGGTGTGAACTCTATTATATCTAATGTGTTTTTGCCAAACGCTTTAACAATATTGCTTGCTGTAACTGGACCAACACCATGTATTAATCCACTACTAAGGTATCTTATAATCCCCTCTTCCGTATTAGGAGGTGTAATCTTAACATTTTTAACACTGAATTGTTCTCCAAAACGTGCATGCTTAACAAACTCCCCCTCAACTTCAACACACTCGCCATCACATATATTAGGAAACTTGCCTACTGCAGTAACATCTTCACCATTACAATCTAGAAGGCAAACTGTATAATTGTTATCACTATTTCTGTATATTATCTCTTGCACAATTCCACTCAACTTCATATACTGCATCGCCTCCTTGAAAAAAATTCTATACTAGTGTAACAAATTGTCAACGAATAATCAAATTATTAGCCCAATTTTCTCAAACATTTGTGCGAATTAATAGCAAAATATTTTTTAACTGTTATATATTTGGAAATATATATAAATAATCATATAATCTAAAGAAGTAAGTAATGGAGGGATACATGATTATTTCCATATTTGGCAAAAGTGGCTCTGGCAAGACTTATTTGTCTAGTAAATTACATAAAGATTTGCCCAATTCAATTCATTTAGATTTGGACACACTTAATCAAGATTTATTACAACTAGACAGAGTTAAAGATTTTGCTATCAATTTATTTGAAACTAACGATATAATAATTAATGGCAAGTTGGACAAAGGTGCAATTTATCACTTAATCAAGATTGATTTAGATAAATACACTATTTGGACAAATTATATGGCAAGCGAATGTATAGAATTTGTAAAAAAATATATACAATCTACCACATTTGATTATTATATTATAGACCACATGAGAGCAGGGATAATAGATTTTGCTGATGTAAAAATTGAATGCGTAGCAGACTTTGACACAAGGCTACAAAGATTGCACAAAAGAGAATATATATCAACATCTACTCTGCAATTCCGTGATGAAAAATATTTTGATTCTTCCTCTAACATTTCGTTCGATGGGAAAAACTATAATGATATAATCGAATATATCAAAGGGGCAAATAAGTAACAATACTTTTATCAAGACGCTTATAACACTTACACTGTTGCAGTTGAGTTTCGCGACAAACATAATCTGGAAAACTCCTTTAGTATAAATGAGACAAAGTTTGCCAACTTATGCTTGATAGATTACAACGAGGAAGTTGAACAAACTAATACAGGGTACAAAAGTTTTATTTACAGCAATTTATACGACAAAGATGAAAAATTTACCGACAATCTTGAAAAGTAAAAAATCTTAATCAATCAAAAAAGCACATACTCTGATGTGACACCTTAAATTATCACATCAAATAAAACAGCAGTATTACAAAAAAGACAAGCTTTAAAGCCAACCCCCTTAGCCAAGCTTGTCTT
>CAJOPQ010000052.1 GCA_905236445.1 uncultured Clostridia bacterium | reverse complement strand
GCTTATCGTCGCCTGTCCGCCTGCCTCAATCTCGTATGGCGCAGAGACGCTTGTCATGCGCCCACGACTATCGTAGGTATAGAGCATCTCATTGCCATTGATGTCGGTGTCGAAGTGTATTATATGTCTATACGCATTGAACATTTACTACTAAGTTGTTCTATCCTTTATGCGATCACATCACTAACCTAAGGTACGCCGAACGGGAAGCAAACAATATAAAAACATAAAGATATTCATACTGACAGTTTGTCTATCTAGTACTTCTCTAAATAATTCTGCCAATTTGACGGGTATTCTCTTTTGGCATAACTACTTATATGCTCTGGTATTTTTGACGAAGAATAGTCCAGACCATGTTTCTTCAGATAATCAATCACTTTATATTTAAATTTATGATCTTTGGACCCTAATTCGGGGGTAACACACCTTAAGCGATACAGTATATCATCCTTGATATTATCTTTTTTATCGTATTCGCTAGACCAATCATACCTAAAGTCGCATCCGTGTTCCAAAAGAAATAACGTTGTCTCCATATCATCAAAAATAAGTGCATTGCTTAGAGCTGCGCTATCATTTAAATTTGCCCCATACTTCAATAGTAATTTTACTTTCTTTAAGTTTTGATTAAAGTTGGTACAACTTATTGCAAGCTCCAAGGCACTGTTTCTGTATGGTACATATTTTCCGAATCCATCCTTCGTTACTCCTGTACATCTGCTATTTGGATTACCACCGTATTTCAAAAGCAGTTCTAATATGTGAATTTGTTTTTTATACCTATGGTTATATTCACACGCCAATGTCACAGCATTACAGCCATCTTGTTTTATTGAATCACAATGAACATTGGGGTCTGCACCTAAATCCAGTAATGTCCCTACCGATTTTTCTTTCATGTTCATAACTGCTATATGAAGCAACGTATGACCATAATTAGGCTCTTTGCAATCTACAGGGATGTTGTTAGCTGTTACCTCTTCTCTGATGTCTTCTACATCTTCGCGTATTACGGCTTTGGCTAATTTTTCTGCTATCGTTCCATTAAAATTGCGGTAATCCATGCCTATATAATGACGATCTCTATTCGCGTCGCACGAGGCTATAAGTACAGATAATAGCAATATTGCAAAGATTCTCATATTTTTCTCTATTTTAATATCCTAATAACAAATTGGATGGTGAGAACGTGCTCTCTAATTTATTCTCTAACTGCATGTAATAATTGCCGATTGCGTTGTAAATGCTCTCAAAAATTCCAGGTTTATAAAAATTGTCAATAGAATGACCTAAAACACTTGCCCTATTGATTCTCAAGTGGGGGATACCATCTGCACGCAAATAATTTGGCATATTATTATTTAATTCATCACAAAGATTCACATACGCATCAATACGAGCTGCATTAAATTTATTTACAGTTAAACAACTTACGCCTGCTGCATTGAATGTCATTGCACGTCCTTTTGTTCTGTATGCACATGCTGCGGCCATACCGCCACCCAATGAGTGTCCCACAAAAGTCAAAACATTGCCAGTATTGTCACTAACGTTTAATTCTTTAGCTATCTTTTCTGCATTGTTCATTGCCATATTGTATTGTTCAGATACTCCTAATGGTTGTTGAAGATTGTTTTGCCAATCTTCCAATGAATCAAAATCTGTTCCTGCCAATACATATGCATATTCTGTTTTGTCACCAACCTTGCGTTCATATATATTTGATTTTAATCCATTTTTATCATTAAGAGTTCCTCCATCGAATTTTCTGTTAGAAACTTTCCAACCGCCTTTAAGTATATGGTCTTTTCCCCTCCATATACATGAGCTGCCATTCTTGCAGCCTCTTCTTCTGTCGGTTCATTTCCATCCACATCCACCAACTTCACTGGATTCCCCGCACAATAATTGTACGGTGACACATTCGGGTACTTCTCTGCAAGTGCATCCACGCCATACCACATCGCCAACACAGGCTCATAATACCTTGCCCCATAGTAGTACAACCCAGTCTCAGAATCCAACTCTTTGCCATTAAACTTCCAAGACATTTCATAAGAAGTCGCATGTTCATCAACTAATGCCTCACCATACGGCTTATAAGAGACAAACTGTGTGGCATTACCGTCTTTGTCGGTAATGTAGCTTGTACTGCCTAAGTGGTCGGAGTGGTAGAAGTAGATGTCCTTTTCTTCTATACCTTCGGCGTTTGAGTAGCCATACCCAGCACCTTCGTCTTCTGGGTCACTTGGTTTCTCGTACATCACGGGAGGACCGGGCGTTCCACCGTAAGGTCTCTTATATGGCTTCATTGGCCAACCAGTAGGCACATCGTAGTTGCCAAGTGGGGTTATCGTATAGTCTCCGTACGAACCTGAGTATTCAGCCTCGCCGTATATACCTTTTGCCGTTGGTGGTCCGGGTGGAATACCGAGGGCTGCGTAGTAGTCATTTCTTGATTGCGTTATCAAGTTCATGCGCTCGGCATAATCTTTTTGTCCTGCCGTTACGCAAGCTTTGGAAGCATCATAGAGGTTGTTGAAATCGCCTACGCCTATCTTGCTTGCAATTCTTTGACTGCCTGCGTAGTAGTGTTTGGTAAATCTATCACTATTCACCACCATGTAAGGGCTCACGTACATAGTCCAGTTTTCCTTGTC
>CAJOPQ010000051.1 GCA_905236445.1 uncultured Clostridia bacterium | reverse complement strand
TATATCTAACATTTGCCATATAGCTATGCGCCCCTGCACCAAATCCAATGTAATGATGCATTCTCCAACAGTTAAGGTTGTGCTTGCATTCATAACCTTTGATTGCAAAATTACTAACTTCGTACCTAGCATAGCCTAAGTTAGTTAAGCTCTTATACGCCGTATCATACATTCCTATAGTTTTTTCTTCCTTAGGTAGTTTTACCTCTCCTTGTTGCACCATATTGTATAGTGGGGTATTTTCCTCAACAATCAGACTATAACAACTAACATGTTTGACGCCAAGTTTTGCCAACAAATTGACTGAATATCTTACGTCTGACGATTTCTGTTTTGGCAAACCAACCATTAGATCAGCATTAATATTATCTATCCCACAGTCTTGCAGAATCTTAATACCATCTATGAAATCTTGCTTGCTATGGGTTCTGCCTATTAACTTCAATGCGCTTGCCCTTGTAGTCTGCAACCCTACACTAACTCTATTAATACCTATATCTTTCCATTCCAACGCTTTTGCTTTTGTTATAGAATTAGGATTGGCTTCTATAGTAATCTCTGCTGTATCCAGTACATTGAAGTTCTGTCTAATTGCGACTATTATAGTAGAAATAGCCCCCTCAAACATTGTACTGGGAGTACCCCCACCTATAAAGATTGTATCGACATCTAACTTGCCGTATTTTACTGCTTGCATCTCTATCTCTTTGCACAGTGCCAAAACATACTTTTGCTGTAAGTTGTCTAGGCCGACATACGAGTTGAAATCACAATATCTACACTTAGATTTGCAAAAAGGAATATGGATATAAATACCTATTTTTTCCATAAAATTAGTCAATCTTAAGAATAGACATAAATGCTTCGCTAGGAATCTCCACAGAGCCAATCTGCCTCATTCTCTTTTTTCCCCTTTTTTGTTTCTCTAGCAACTTCTTCTTTCTAGTTACATCGCCACCATAACACTTAGCAAGGACATCTTTTCTTAACGCCTTAACAGTCTCTCTGGCAATCACTTTAGAGCCAATTGTTGCCTGAATAGGTATCTCAAATAATTGTCTTGGAATTACTTCTTTCAACTTCTCTGCTATTGCTCTGCCACGTGCATACGCTTTGTCTTTGTGGACAATAAGGCTAAGCGCATCACACATTTCGCCATTTAGTAGAATATCTAACTTAACTAAGTCACTTGGCTCGTATCCAACAATCTCATAATCCATGCTAGCATATCCATGAGAACGCGATTTCAATTGATCAAAGAAATCAAACACAATCTCATTAAGAGGAATTTTGTATATCAATTGACATCTTTTGTCATCAAGATATTGCAAATCAATATGTGTACCACGCCTTTCTTGGCACAATTGCATTAGTTCTCCAACGTACTCAGGTGGAGTAAACATATTAACCCTTATCATTGGCTCTTCTGTATATGCAATATTCTGTGGCTCTGGCAAATCGGCTGGATTACTTACTTCCAGCACCTCGCCATTGGTCTTGTGTACTCTATAACTAACAGTTGGAGCAGTCGTAATTAGATCTAGATTGTATTCTCTCTCTAGCCGTTCTTGAATAATCTCCATGTGCAACAGTCCTAGGAATCCACATCTAAATCCAAATCCAAGAGCCTGAGACACCTCTTGTTCGTACTCTAGAGCAGCATCATTAAGTTTTAGTTTTTCCAAAGCATCTTTAAGATCATTATATTTCGATCCATCTACACAAAAAATTCCACTGAATACAACAGGCTTTGCCTCTTTATATCCCGGCAACGCTTCTGTGGCAGGATTGTCTGCTAATGTTATAGTATCGCCGACTTTTGTCTCATTAACATTCTTGATAGATGCACAGATATACCCAACATCGCCCATCTGCAATGTATCTAGCGCAACTGGTTTTGGATCGAAGATGCCCACTTCTGTAACATCATAAATATTCCCCGTCTGGAAGAATTTAATCTTGTCGCCAGTCTTAACCTTGCCATCTACAATTCTAACTAGCGATACAGCGCCTTTGAAATTATCATAATAACTATCGAATATCAATGCCCTCAAAGGCCCTTCTTCGTCTCCTTTTGGTGCAGGGATATATCTAATTATTTGCTTCAACACTTCTTCACAATTTGTACCATTCTTGGCACTAACTGCAGGTGCAACTTCGGCAGGTATTCCAATGACCTCTTCTATTTCTTTTCTAGTGCCTTCTACATCAGCAGAAGGAAGGTCTATTTTGTTGATAACTGGCAATATCTCCAGATTATTATCAAGTGCCAAATATACATTAGCAAGTGTCTGAGCCTCGACACCTTGCGTGCTATCCACAATCAAGATAGCACCCTCGCAAGCAGCAAGCGACCTCGATACTTCATATGTAAAATCTACATGTCCGGGAGTATCTATAAGATTGAGAGTGTACTCTACGCCATCTAGAGTGTATTTCATAGTAGATGGTGTTAGTTTGATAGTAATACCTCGTTCTCTCTCTATGTCCATACTATCTAGCAATTGCTCGGTCATGTCTCTCTTTGCAACAGTATTAGTAATCTCTAATAATCGATCTGCTAATGTACTTTTGCCATGGTCTATGTGAGCAACTATGCAGAAATTTCTTATCTTGTCACTTCTTTCACTCATAATGATATTCACCTTTGTATGCAATTCAATGACTTTATTATATATTAATTGACTAAAAATATCAAACAAAAATTATTTAACAATCTAGCTATATTTTGTTATTTACAACGATATATTTTGGCTTATATAATTCAAAAGGTTACTTTTTTGACAGTAAATATATGATTTTTTTATAAAACACCACAAAAAAAGTTGGCATATTAACCATAAAAATGATAGTATAATGTTATAGTATAGACTGTTAAATTAATTTTTAAAAATTTATAAGCCAGATGAAAATATAACTTTGGCTTTGGGTATATATATGAAAGAGACAAAATCTGATTGGGAAAATTATAAAATAGATATAGCGACACTAAAGAACGCAGATGCACTGCAAGATTTGAAATTGGACGATGATTATTTCGAGGTCATGCAGAATGAATGGATTGTATCGAAGCACATATCAAGGTTTGGTGAAATAGATGACAACACACCTTGTCAGACTAAGCCTGCCATAGACAGAGCAATAGAGGCTGGCTATGCAATTAACCTAATTGTACAAGCGATGAAAGATGATACAATTATTTGCTACAAGCACAAGTCGTTAGGAGAACTTACTGGGCTAAATGCTTATGCTGTAAATGTAACATATGATGATATTAAAGACTTAACAATTAAGTCTACAAAGTACCATATATTGACGCTGCAGCAAGCTCTTAATCATATTGCAGGACGAGCACCTATAACTATTGAGATTATGAATGAGAACTCTGTATCTAAGATAGAGAATAATATTGCTCAGATATTAGATGATTATTGTGCTAAGTATAACTGTCCTGGTCAAATTGCTATCATTTCCATTAATCCATACACTCTAGAATGGTTCTATAACAACGCACCTTGGTATACAAGAATTCTAAAAAGTTCTAGTTTTAAAGGTGTCAAAAGATATGGCAATATCAAGGCAAAACGCCTTAGAAAGTTAAAATATCTTAAGATGTCTAAGGCAGATATTATAGCTTATTCTGCCAAAGATATACCTAATAAATATATCAAAAGGAAGAAAGTTGCAGCAGTACTAGCATATAATGTATCTAGTACAGATGAGTACAACAAGGTTATACCTTATGTTGATAACGTAATCTTTACAGGATTTACTCCAGAAAAGATTTGGCAGAAATAAACAAATATTAAGACTACTGTGTAACAAATAGTAGTCTTTTTTTTGTAATAAAAAAATGCCACAATATTAGGCACTTTTTACTATTTTTTAAGTATTATTCTATGGCAATGATCGCAGACAATTGTATCGGTGTTCTTAAGTAAATCGATTTTGCTTTTTGGTAATTCCATACGGCAATAACCACAAGATCCGTCTTGGATTGTAGTGTATACAGGGAAAACTCCATCGTTTTTAATTGCACGATATTTTGCCAATGTCTCTGGCTTAATATCTCGCTCCATTGCATGTAGGTCAGCAGTAAGTTTTGCTATAGTAGGCTCTAATTTGGCAACTTTTGCAGTGTAAGCATCTTTTGCCTCCTTGTGCTTTGTTCTTGCCACTACGGCATTTTTCTTATTCGCTTCGAAGTCTCTTAATGCTCTACTAATGTTGTTAATAACGCCGTTAAGATTCCTTTCTATCATAAACAACTGACTACTAAGAGAATTGATGTCTGATAGAATTTTGCCAGACTTGTCTTTGGTTAAATTCGTAAGGTCCATATGCGTTAATTTATTAATTTCTTTATTAACCTTATCATATGATTCTTTCAAAGCATCGTATTCTTTCAAATACTGCTCTGCCTCATCTTCTAACTTAACACTATTATTCTGAGCATTCTTAACAATATTCTTCATCTTCTCAATTACTGCTAATTCCTCGAAATTATCTTTCTGTCTAATTACTCTATCTAATTCAACATCAATATTCTGATAATCTAATATATTCCTCATTACATTCTCCTAATTTCTTTTCTGCTATCGTTAGATATTCTAACATACTTTTGTATTCTTGTCTATTACATTTGGCAACTAAATTGGCATACTTGTGCTTACTATAACTTAAATATCTTGCAAAATCTTGAGTCTTTGTAACAAAATTATCTTTGCCAAAGAGTATATCAAATTCTGACAAGTCTTGCTTGCAATCTGACTTCTTTGCCACAAATATAGTATAGAACTTGCCGTCATCATAGATAATTTTGTCAAAAACTATATGATAGCACATATCTAATATTTTTTTCTTTACTTGATCAATATTCTTCTGTGGGCCAAGAATAAGTGTATCTGGCAATATATTAGTGTGCGATATTATATTACATATCTCCACTCCTCCCATACCAGTAATTATGGCCAAATCAATATTGTCTTCCCTTGTTAGACATTCCAATCCATCACCTACTCTTATGGAATATTGGCTGGTTGGTACTTGATTCTGCTCTAATAAAATTCTTGCTTTATCGCAACTGAACGCACTTATATCTGAGCATATAGCATAGTCCACAATAGAATTGCACAACAAATAATTGACTACTTTGCCATGATCACAACCTACATCTATAATTCGTCTGCCATCGACCAAATCTGCAATACACTGCAGTCTTTTAGATAATTTATTCTTCATTATTCTAGATAATCCAATAATTTTTTGCTTCTGTTAGGATTTCTTAATTTCCTTAACGCCTTTGCTTCAATCTGTCTAATTCTCTCTCTTGTAACATTAAATTCTCTACCAACTTCCTCTAATGTCCTTGGGTGATTGTCGTCAAGCCCACATCTAAGTCTTATAACTTTTTGTTCTCTTGGAGTAAGCGTCTCTATAACGGACATAAGTTGTACTTTTAAAAGACTCTGTGTTGCATCATCTGTAGGCGATTGGATACTTTCATCTTCTAGGAAATCTCCTATCTTACTCTCATCTTCTTCTCCTACTGGGCTCTCGATAGAAACGGGATCTTGGGCGATTTTCTGAATCTCGCACACTCTCTGCTCTGTTATACCCATTCTTTCAGCAATCTCCTCGTTGCTAGGATCTCTGCCTAGTTCTTGCATCAACTGCTTGCTTACTCTTGATAGTCTATGAATAGTCTCTACCATATGTACAGGAATTCTTATAGTTCTTGCTTGGTCGGCAATTGCTCTGGTGATTGCTTGTCTAATCCACCATGTTGCATATGTACTGAATCTAAATCCCTTAGTATAATCAAATTTCTCAACTGCTTTAAGTAGTCCCAAATTGCCTTCTTGGATAAGATCTAGAAATTGCATACTAGATCTATTGACATATTTTTTGGCTATAGATACAACTAGTTTCAAGTTTCTTTCGCACAACTCGGTCTTGGCTCTCTCGTCACCCTCTAGGATTCTCTTTGCCAATTCTACTTCTTGCTCTGCAGTAAGAAGTTGCACTGTACCT
>CAJOPQ010000050.1 GCA_905236445.1 uncultured Clostridia bacterium | reverse complement strand
GCTATCATTTTGTCTTCACTTCTAGTTGTCTTAAATTGTACAAAATGCTCTACGTTATACTTTTGCTTAAACTCCTCAATATATCCGTCGGATATTTCAAATTGTACCCTAATCTCTATTTCTTTCTTAGATTTAAAAATCTTAAACTTCGTATGAAGCAACAATTGAATTGCAAGTGCAATAATTGTAGCAACACCACCAATAACTAGCATGCCCGATCCAAAAGCCATGCCTATTGCGACATTCATGCATATACAAGAAGCAGTTGTTAAACCTTTGACACTTGTTCTCTTGAATAGTAGCATACCAGCACCTAAGAAACTTAATCCAGTTATAATAGTGCTAGCAACCCTTGAAACATCATGTTCTACACCTTCAATCCCAAGCATTTCATAGAAAGCATACTTCGAAATTATCGTTAATAATGCTCCTGTAACACAGATCATTGTCTGCGTTCTTACACCTGCATCTTTGGCTCGAGAACTGCGTTCCAATCCCAACAAAAATCCAGCCAGTGCAGCCAACAGAAGTCTAACAATTAATTTCCACACTCCAGGATTCCAATCCAAAACTTGTAATCTAGAAAAAATATCCATTTTTTACACCTCTATATAATTTACAAAGAAATAATAACAAAATTTGAATTAAAAGTCTATAAATATTGAGACATTTTTACTTAAAAAAAGAAACAGATTATGTTTCATCAATTTTCTGTTTCTCCTTTTGACTTTTTTTCAGATTTAGTCTATATAGAGCAACCAACTTAGGATAGTTGTATCTTAATATCATTACTGGCATAGCAATCATTATTAGGTTAACAATAGCAACAGGGACTCCAAAACATAGAGCATATTGAAGCGGAAAAATAAATATGATTAAAAACCCTGTAAAATAAGATGCAATGTGTCCCACTTCGCCATAGACTAATTCTAGCAAATATCTATAAACATATTCTGGGCTATAAGGATCTGCTATTTTATTCTTCCTAAAATTAGTAAATTGTCCTAGTTCTGGGACCAAATCTTTCCATTTCTTGATACCAATTGCTTCATAGAAAGGCTTCTCCCATTGAAACACCTTAAATCTTTTAGATAAAGGATTAAACCATTTTTGTGGCAACAATCTAACTATTCCAGAAGTTATTCCATCAATAGCAATAACTGCTACAGTCGAGCCAACAACAGCCAGTATTATATACCACACGGAAAAATTATATATTGGCATACTTATCAAAATATTCAATACAATTATTATTATCCAAGCTATAAGTATCATTACTGGAAATAAAATCATTTTATACCCCTATAATTGCAATTACTATTTCGCAATTTATTTTACAACATAGAGTATAAACAATTTGTCAAAAAATGTAAAGAATATATACATAAAATCGGAAAAGTTTGTATTTTGCATACCACTATTGTAAGATTTGTTATTAATACATTTACATAACTTGCTTTAGATATGTCATAAGATCTTGTAATTCTTTGGCAGTAAATACTTTGCCATGACCTGGATAATAGTTGTCCAAATATGTATAATTATTCAGTAGTTTGATTGATTGTTTCATCTGTTCATAACTAGAATTAATAAGGTCAGTTCTACCAATTGTGTTAGAGAATATTGTATCGCCCGTGAACATAGAATTAGCCATTATGTAACACACACTATCATCAGTATGCCCTGGCGTATGTAGTATATCCACTGTAAAATGTCCTATTGATAGTTTATTATTTTGTGGCAAAGACTTAATTCTGTCACCAGCAATAACAATATCTAATTGGACAAACTTACTGTAGTTGGCAACTGTGTCTTGTAAGTTATCTACACCTTTGCTAGAAACATACACATCACAATCAAAATAATTAATATAATCTTGCAAATGAAGTATATGGTCATAATGCGCATGGGTAAGCAGTATAGCCAGTACCTTAGGGTTGTTGGCCTCATTAAGTGCTTGCCGAACAGTATCAAGTTCCACTCCAGCATCTACTATAATCGCCTCATTAGACTCAACGGCAACAAATGTTCTACTTGTAAAATAATTTTCCCTTAATCTTAATACCTGCATTAATATTCCTCTTAAAAAAACAATCAATTTTCCAGTTAAATATATTACACCATAATTCAAGTAAAATCAAGCATGAAAATGCAATAAAATAAGCACAAAAAATGTTTTTGCATAATACAATATAGTAGCAGAGCAATTTTGCTTTGCTATTTGAGAATAAGGATTTGACTATGTGCAACAATAACGTTAGAAATCAATGCGGCTGTGGTTGCTACAGTTGTAATGGAGCATTTAATAACTGCTCACAATGTTGCAGTCCATTCGACTGCTGTGGTAACTTATTAAGTGGCTTAAGATAAGAAAAAGACTATGATATTTTAACCCTACGGGTTAATATTTTCATAGTCTTTTTTTTAATTCATGATTGCAATTACAAGATTTAACACTGATGCGAATATCAACCATGCAATATAAGGAATTTGCAACCACCCAGCAATTCTATTAATTCTGAAATATTTGATTGTTAGCCATACAACTAAGCACATCAATACCAACAACCATACAAATGAGAACCAGAAAAGTTTAAAATTAAAGAATGCTATTGGCCAACAGAAGTTAAAAAATAATTGCACTGCAAATAGAATAATTATTTCATTATCGCAATTTTTGTCTCTTAGAGCAAGATAAAATGAAATACCCATTAGTACATACAATATTCCCCACACAATTCCAAAAACATAATATGGTGGAGCAAATGAAGGAAGATTAAGATCATCATATATTCCTAAATGATTTCGAATTATCAGTGCTGCCACACCACCAACAACTAGTGGAATCGCCAAAGACAAAATTAATAATTTAATATTTACTTTTTTCATATACTACCCCTCGCTAGTTATAGTATATTCAATTATTTAGTTATTATTCAATACATTCAAAAATATTTTCATTATCTTTGTCCTAGCATAGTTCCCTATGATGACATTTAATTATGAAATATATAGTACATGCTATAAAATTAGCCAAACTAGACACATAAGTAAATAATGGCGATAGACTTGGATAAGTATTGAGATAAAAAAAGAACTTTATTTTAAACTCATAAAGCTCTTTCATTTAGTAAGTTTCAAAAGTTTGCAATACAGATGGAACAAATTTTTTTTATTCTCTTATATTTCCCTCAATATCACCTAATTCGCCTTGTGCAATTTCAGCATTTTTCTTTGCTGCATCATATTCTAACACTGATTTAAAGACGTCCTCTGGAAGAGTTTCTTCACCGATAGTTGCAAAAGTTGCAGTCTGAATATCTCTTACTTCTTCATTACTAATTAATTCTTCTTTCTTGTCATGTGCAACAACTGCATTCTTCATTGCTCTATATGCTCCAACAGCTAATGCTGCAACACCTGCAATAATAAGCACATCATTAACATTGCCGTTTGGCAATAATCCAAAACTACCAACAGCAAGCCCACCAACACCTGCAGCTGCAGTCTTAATTCCATTACCTACCTTTGCTTTTGCAGTGTTATAAGCGTTAATTTGCTTAGCATATTTAGTCGCAAAAAAATCTTTTAGACTGTTGACACAATTTATCCCTGTTTCATTAATCTCGGCTGGATCAACCTCTGCTTGTTTGGTATTGTTACTGCCACCTATCTTTCTAATGATTCCCATCTCAGGATCATATCCATATCCATTTGCCATAATTCCATCCTCCATTTCGTCATTATGCTAATTATATTATAACACTAATTAATAATTATTGTCAATACTATTCAAAAAAAATAACTAGACGACTTAATCATCTAGTTATTACAATTTTTTAATTTCCTTATTTTCTAGAGCCAACAGCAACTGCTAGTGCAACTGTTGCACCAACCATTGGGTTGTTACCCATTCCAATAAGTCCCATCATATCTACATGGGCTGGAACTGAAGAAGAGCCTGCAAATTGTGCATCGCTGTGCATTCTTCCCATGGTATCTTTCATACCATAACTTGCTGGACCTGCAGCCATATTGTCTGGGTGAAGAGTTCTACCAGTTCCACCACCAGAAGCAACTGAGAAATAAGCCTTGCCTTTCTCAGTGCAAAGTTTCTTATAAGTTCCTGCAACTGGATGTTGGAAACGAGTAGGATTGGTTGAGTTACCTGTAATAGACACATCAACATCTTCATATTCCATGATAGCAACACCTTCGTTAACATCGTTAGCACCATATACCCTAACTTTGCTTCTTTCTCCATCGGAGAATTTCTTAACTTCTGTTACTGTTAATTTTGCTTTTGCATGATCATATTCTGTCTTGCAATAAGTAAATCCATTTACTCTTGAAATGATATATGCTGCATCTTTGCCAAGACCATTAAGAATTACTTGCAAAGGTTGCTTTCTAACTTTGTTAGCAGTAAGAGCAATACCAATTGCGCCTTCTGCTGCAGCAAAACTCTCGTGACCTGCTAAGAAGCAGAAACATTTAGTATTCTCGTTAAGTAGCATAGATGCTAGATTACCGTGTCCTAGACCAACTTTTCTATGATCTGCAACAGAACCTGGAACACAGAATGCCTGCAAACCTACACCAATCCATTTACCAGCCTCTTCAGCCGTTTTGACATCTTTCTTAATTGCAATTGCTGTACCAAGAGTGTATGCCCATACAGCATTTTCAAAGCATATTGGCTGTACTCCCCTTACAATCTTATCTACATCAATGCCAGCGTTAAGACAAATATCCCTTGCCTCTTCCAAATCTTTAATTCCATACTCTTTTAGTGCAGCATTAATAGATGCTTCTCTCTTTTCTTTTCCTTCAAAATTAACCATAACTTACTCCTTTCTTGGATCGATATATTTCTTGGCTTCGTTATATCGACCATAAGTTTTTAAGTTTGCTTTCAACGCTTCGTCAGCAGACATCCCTGACTTAATCATTTCCATCATTTTGCCAAGATTTACAAATTCATAACCAATTATTTCGCTGTTGTCATCAAGAGCAAGTTTTGTAATATATCCTTCAGCGATATTTAGATATCTTGGACCTTTAAGTGTAGTAGAATATACAGTACCTACTTGAGAACATAGACCTTTGCCAAGATCGTCTAATCCTGCACCAATTTCTAGACCATCGTCTGAGAAAGCAGACTGAGTTCTACCATATACTATCTGCAAGAAAAGTTCTCTCATGGCAGTATTAATAGCATCGCACACCAAGTCTGTATTAAGTGCCTCTAAGATTGTTTTGCCTGCCAATATTTCTGCTGCCATTGCTGCAGAGTGTGTCATTCCAGAACAACCAACAGTCTCTATTAATGCCTCTTGGATAATTCCCTCCTTAACGTTAAGTGTTAATTTGCACGCACCTTGTTGTGGAGCACACCAACCAACACCGTGTGTTAGACCAGAAATGTCCTTAATTTCTTTAGCAACAACCCACTTTCCCTCTTCTGGGATTGGAGCTGATTCATGCCTTGCACCCTTAGTCACTGGGCACATGTCTTCAACATGTTTTGAAACATTTATCATAATTTTCACCTCTAAGTTATTTAGACTGTTAATAATATAACACCTGCTAAAAAATTTTGCAATCTTATATCGAAAATATTTTTGCAAACTAAAAAAAATTTTTATAAGTTATTTTTACATTTTCGCTAGAAAAATATTTTATCTTCCGCAATATCTGTGTTATATTACTATAGTAATTTACTAACGAGGAGGATATACAATTATAGACCTAAATGATGCACAAAAGAAAATTATTGAAAATAAAATTAATAAAGGATTCAACACTAAAGATATAAGTAAGGAATTT
>CAJOPQ010000049.1 GCA_905236445.1 uncultured Clostridia bacterium | reverse complement strand
TCCTCTAAATTATCTATATCTACCGATCCATCTTCTACTGCAAGGACACCCATAGACAACCTATTAAGGAATTCATGCTTTCTATTTTTGAGAGCATTATATGATTTCTGAATTGGAATAAGTCTATCTATTATACTCATACCCCAGAAACAATTTGGCATAGCTGTTGAAATTTGCTTAACAAATGGATAACCTCTCTTGCCATCAACATTATTAATATATGGCAATTCACCCATATACACAAGTTTGTCTCCAACCACTATACTTAATCTTCCATCAGGTAGTTCGCACGTAGGCTGCTCATATTTCTCAATCACTAGTACATGATTCTTCTTTACCTTCTTTGACATATTCGAAGCATAACCAGAATTCATATAGTTAATAGAAGGAACTGCATCTAATGTGAATACATCAATATCTTCGCCTTCCACTTCCACTCCCCAAATATTCTTAACCGTATCTACGTGCACTGCACGAGCGTGCATAATAGAAGCACAGTCGTCAATATTGGCATACGTATTACTATCTGGATAAATTTCAAACGGACTAACAACACTCATTTCGATATCGCCCTCATGTACATCATTGCCAAGCTCGTCTTTTGCAACAATTCTACCTAGATTATTGTTCCAACCTATTTTGTAGAAGCTTGTTCCACATATTTCACTCCACGTTGTACCTTCTGCAATTAACTTGCTAACACTGTTCTCATAATTAACTGCACTTAAGATTTTTTTACTTACTTTTGCCGAAGATATGTCATCAACATTATCACTAAAAGGAATCACATTAAGCGTTGGTCGTACCTTGCCAAGCTTGCTCAATCTCAATTCTATCATTGGCGCAATGTGATTATATACTTGTCTTTCCTCCCAGTAATATTGCTTGTTATTGTCAACAACATCACCTTTTCCGTCAATTTCACAAAACTGATTGCCAATATAGTAGTTGATATTTAATTGCCACCTAGTATCATACACTTTCCTATTTAGTTGTCTATTTCTGAAATCTTCTAGAATATTTTGTACATATTCTTTCTCAAAATTGTCTGCATCTGTTCTATTTTTTTTCTTAACCATTATTTAATTCTCCTCAACTTTTTTCTTTATACTATTTACTGTTAACGCCTTAATACATTTACTACAAATTGCAATTCCACTACTCGACACATCACGCCCACAACTATACAGATTAGTAGCAATATTATTGCAACCGGGTATATCACATTTAATTAGATATTTACTTTTGACGACTCGCATATCATGTCTCCTTTTTTATATTTTTTAATAACGTTATTAACTTTTCTTCTCTTTCTATCAACTCTTCATCAGTAAGACTAGCCAAATTATCTTCAACACTAGTTTTATCTTGCAACGCTAGTTGAATTGCTTCTAGATCTGGAGGGCAAAGTTTTGTATTAATTTTTTTCTTAGTTACAACTAATTCATTTTCGACCATTGTATATTCTTCAGTAACCTCTTGCACTTGATAGCCTAATGCTTTTTTCATTATTGCATCTTTAATATCGTCACTTTGTATTTTCTCTACTTTGTTAGTACGCTTCACTGTCTTATCCTTTTTTATCATTTGCATATATTTAACTATTGGTTTGTATCAATATCAAATTTTAGTGACAAAATTTTAAAAAAAATTACGCTAAGCTATGCGTAACGTTTCGTTTCAATCGTCTTATTAATCTTTCTTTGTTTCTCTGCACATCGGTTTTTTGTTCTATTATCTTAGGGCTGTCTGGCCTACTCATAATATAATATCTCAATTCATCAAGCGAGTGATCATCAAGTTTGATAGGAGCATCTTTTGCACTCCAATAATATGATTTGAACTCCCTTATAAGATTAGTGCAGTTTTTAAAAATAAAAAGTTTTGATTTACCTTCTCCATTTTTCAAATATTGTTTTACTTTGCTTATGCCAGAAAATAAATCTTTATTAACATTGGGATTAACAATTATTCCTTGCTCAAAAAATAGTTCTGTTACACTCTTTTTCGATGCGAGAGTTTTCTGATTAGCTGCGCTATCAATCAGTGCTTCTATCTTCCCATTATAATTTGTTTTCCAGTTTAATTTTTTGCTAATCTCTTTAATCCTATTTGCATGATATACAACATCTTTATCTGCCTCGAAATGTTCTGCAATTACATATACATTTCCATCATAATCTACTGCATACCAATGACAACTAAGCGGATTTTTCAATCCCGGATCTATGCTAATATTATCGTACCAAGAAGTAGGAACATCAAAAGGCTCAATAACATGTACACTCTCATCAAATTCCCCATACACTCTACCTCCAAATCCACTAAAATTTCCATATTTTCTACTTTCCAACTCATCATATGCTAGAGTTTTGCTTAGCTTTTCTATCTCTTTTGTATCAAGATATGGATTATCTTCCCAAGTTACTTGCTCATACCATATATCTGGATCGTTAGAGTTGTTAAGATATATTTGTTCATACACCCACGTCAATCCTTTTAATGGCGTCATTGTACCAAAAATCATTCCTTTCCTATCCAACACTCTCATCTTACATTCCATATAGATGTCGAGAGGTGGCTCTTCGTCAAACCATACGAAATCCAAACTTGTCCCTTGAAATTTTTCTCTACCTTGATCACAACTTTTAAATCCAATCTTAGACACACCACCAAATATATTCTTTATAACAATTGTATCAATTACTCCGTACTCACAAGCATTTTTCTTGCCACTCGACATTATAATATCAGCAATCCAATCTTTGTTAAGATAATGCAATATTTTTTTCTGTGCTACATCTCTTTGCACCTGTGTACTAAGTGAGACCACCCAGCCGTCCATGGCTTTGTCAATTTTTTTATATGGGTGATTACCCCTAGCAAGCCATATTGTTTCAACTGCACCACACTCAGTCTTGCCACTTCTATTTCCACCAAATACCCACCTGTTTTTATGTGTGTCTTTATGGAAAATTAACTGCTTGTTATGAACAACTTCTCCACGATTATAATTCATAAGATTCTTATTGCCGTAGCGCAACTCGATTTCTTTGTTAATTGATTCCAGCCTCGACACTATCTCTAATCTATCCATATTTACCACCTGCCAAACTTTTTATTTATTTCTTTTCTTTCGACCAAATTCGCAAAGCACATTCTTGTCCATTAGTTGTAAAATCTATATATGAGAAAATTATATATTACATTATTTGTTATTTTATTACTAATGCCACCAACACACTTGGTATATGCTTCTAATTCTTATGCTAGAATAACTGCACCTCTTGCCCACCTCTATCACCGAGCAAGTATCGAAATAGAAGACAATGTAATATGCAATTTGGAGCAAACTTATTTTGTCGAGATAACTCTAGATTATGATGCAGATTTCTACAAAGTCTTGTACAATGGAATAGCAGGATATGTATTAAAAAAAGATGTTACCAAAGTAGTAGGTACACCTTATACGCCATTTCCAAAAAGTAATATTACAACTATCAACAACAAATGCTATCTGCGATCAAGCCCAAAAATTAGCGAAAATAATATTGTTACAGTTATTCCAGATAACTGCACCAACTTAACCTACATTGGCAAAATATATGGTGAAGAAGCAATAGACTATCAGGGCAATCTGTGGTATTTGGTTAGTTATTATGGTGTGCAAGGATATATATATAGCAAATATATAGCCGAGATTTCTACAATTGCAATGAACAGCGAAATTATAGATGAGATTGCAAATAACGAAATAGGCTACACCAACCCACTTAACAACACCGAATGTGCCATAATTATCGCAGGACTGTCCTTACCAATAATTTTGCTTATAATCATAATGTACATTCAACCAAAAGATCATGTAGTTAAAAATAAGGGTCAAAAAGTAAAGAAACCAAAAGAAATATCACACGATGATCTTCTCTAGACTGCCATTTTTCTCAATGCTTTAAGTGTTCTGTAGATATATTTACCATTATCTACAGATTTATTTTCATCAAATATCTCTATCTGACTATATTTCTTTACACTGTAATTATAGAAATCAATTAACCACTGCTCACCAGCATAATTGGTCATCAAATAATCAAAAGTAACTTTCTTGAACAATTCTTCTTTGAAATGTGTTATTGCATTATTTCTTCGTCTAAATACAGTACGCCTAGAAATGCCAAGAACACTTGCTATTTCATCGAAAGTAAGCCCATCAAAATAAAATAGACTTATCAATTGCATGTCTTTTAGAGGAAGCTTGTCCACACATTCCTCTATAATCACTTTTAAATTAGTAAGATTAACCTTTCTGTCATTCAATTCCAATATCTTTTCAATCTGCGCCATTGTATTATTAGTAGAATTTTTTCTATAAAACATGGACTCTATACTTATCTTTGCCACCATATCATCTATTGTCTCAACTATCTTACCTAAGTATCTATAGCAATATAGCAAAGTCCTACTCCAATTTTCCAACTCTATCTCCATTTCAAACATATTTTTTCTTACGCACATTCACAGTATAAATTTTTAAAATTAATTTGTCAAAAATTTGTGACAAATTTGTACAATTTTGTAATATATTGTACAAATATGTCGAATTTCTACTGCAATTGCGCTTTTTTTATCCTCCCTATCTCTATTTGTTCGAGAATTTATCGAACATTTGTTCTATTTTATATTATCTTTTTTTATTTAGCAAGTCTTTTGTGACAACTTTTTAAAAAATTTTCTCTAACTTTTTTATGCGTGGAAACAATTTTTAAAAGTTTTTATTTTTACTATTTAAGTATTATATGTTAAAATATAACAATCCAAAGAGGTTTTTTGAAAATGAGAAAAGCATATAAATTATTATCTTGTGTATTAATTGGTTTAACATTTGTAATCTTGTTATTTCTGCAACCCAGTTATGTTGTTAATGCAGATGCGTTTTTTGATGACACACTTATCTATACCTACTACAACGAACACGCACTTAATTATGCAGATCTAAGCGACGTGTCACAAATCGCAATTAATGATGCATATATTGCATACTCAACCAATTCTACAACAATTAATATCATCAACAAGACAACTAAGCAAAATATTAGATTTAATCCAGATAGCAATTTTAGCAATATTGTAGATATATACTTAGCAAGAAAATACTTGTTCGTCCAAGACAATACTACCCTTAGAGCATTTGACATCAATGATTTAACAGAGATAGATATCAAGGTAGACAACGATGACACTATTGGCACTTACAATAAATTTTCTATTGCCGAAAGCAACGATCGCATTGCAATTGCTTGCATAGGCGATCACGAATTTGTAACATACTTTTTCAAAATCAACAATTTGGTGCATACTAATACATACACCAACACTGCCCTAACTAACGAAACTAATACTATGCTCAATGTTGTTACAACTGTAGACGGAGCATACATTATCAACGATGCGACTAACAGTTCTAGTAGCAGTCTGTGGAAGATAGATTACTCCAAGAACAACCAGTTCGACAAATCCCTTTTCCCAAAACCAGATATAACATCTCTAATAACATATAAGTGCCAAGACAACAACACTCAGTACTTACTCGCAATAGACAATAAAAATATAATCTATGTCCTTAGGACAGATCTTAGTTATGCAGAGAATGT
>CAJOPQ010000048.1 GCA_905236445.1 uncultured Clostridia bacterium | reverse complement strand
GCTACAGGTTAACATGTACAAAGCAATCCACACTATAGTAGTTGGTACAACTGGTTCTGGTAAAACGACACAATTCGTCGATCCAACAATGCAGATACTATCTGAGAGTGCCGCAAGACCATGCTTAGTCATCACCGATCCTAAGGGCGAAATATATGAAAATCATAGCCAAAAACTTAGAAAACGTGGATATAGGGTGTTGGTATTTGACCTAAAAGAGCCATTCCAAAGTACTTGCTGGAATCCAATGACAAGAGCATATGAGATGAACATGCGGGCTCTTAACCTTAATCAAGAGGTCAAAGTACACCATGGAGATGATCCAAGAACTTATGGATTGCAATGCGTAGATAGAGAATACTACAGAGAATGGTATGAGTTCGACGGCCTAGCCTTTGCTAATGAGCCTGGATTAAGGGCACATCTAGAGGGAGTAAGACAGGTCTTGAAAAACGATGCATTCGAGGACTTGAAAGATATTGCAACTACCCTATGCCCTATCGAGAGTAACAACGATCCTATATGGGAACGTGGAGCAAAAGATTTGGTATTCGGTACAATGCTAGCCATGCTAGAAGATAGTGAGAATCCACATCTTGGCATGACAAAGGACAAATTCAATTTCTTTAACCTAAGTAAGATACTTAACACCAAAGATAACGATCAATACAATCCTATCAAATCACTTCAAGAATATTTCCAAGGTAGAGACAAGTTAAGTCTTGCAACACAACTAGCTAACCAAGTTGTAACCAATAGTGAGAAAACAGCCAAATCATACATGGGTATTGTTACCGACCGTATGGGGCTATTTAGTGATAGTGGAATATGTTTTGCTACAAGTAGAAACGATATGAAACTAGAGAATTTCGCAGACGAGCCAACAGCACTATTTATCAAGATACCAGATGAGAAAACAACTCGTCACCCAATTGCAACAATGTTCATATCCCAATTGTATAAGATATTGGTAGACAGTGCTAACAGGAAAGGTGGATCACTTCCTCGTGATGTATTCTTCATACTTGATGAGTTTGCCAACATGCCTAAGATACAGAACTTCGATACAATAATCACCGTTGCCAGAAGTAGAAGAATATTCTTCACTCTTATGCTTCAATCTTATGTGCAGTTAACAACAAAATATGGTAACGAAGTTGCTTCAACAATCAAAGATAACTGTAATATACACATATTCATAGCATCTAACGACCAAGCTACACTAGAAGAATTCAGTAAGCGTTGCGGTAACACGACAGTTGAGACAGAGAGTATAACTGCATCTAAGTCCAAAGAAGGCAAAGACGCACAGAATTCGACGACAACGTCACTATCTATAGATACTCGTCCCCTAATTTATCCAGCAGAGTTGGCATCTTTGAAGCCAAATTCTGGCGAATGTATTGTATATATTCTGCAACAAAATCCAATAAGGAGCATATTTACTCCTAGTTATAAATGTAAGCAGTACTACGATATGGAAAAAGCAGTTGATGCATACAAGGTCCCTCACCCAATCAACGAAGAAGAAATGTTCTACGATATACGAATACGTAACGACAAAATACTTCGTGGTGGCAAAATGGCACCTCAGGGAGCATCAAATAATAACAATGGATTTGATTTCTAGTATTGCTATTAATCTATACTTAATTAATCACATTTATTTTAAGTTTGTTATATCTAAAGGAGTTATCGCTCCTTTAGATTTTTTTTACACAACTTTAAAAATTTTTAGCAAAACTTAAATACAAAATTAAGGTTTGTCTAGGTTTTTTGTTATACAGAAAATTTTGGCAATATTAATGTCACTAAAATTTGTGTCTTGTTCAATCTAGATATATTATCTTAGAGAAAAATTTTCAACAAAGGAACCAAATGAGAGAATATATTTATAGATTTGAACAAAACATTCTGATTGAGATTGGTGTGAATCACGATCAATGCTTGCTATTAGACTATCTAATAACACTCTACAATAGTGGCAGAGCAAAGACCATGATAATTAATGGCAAAAGATATGTTATGATAACCTATCCGAAGATACAGAGTGATCTACCTATTCTGCACCTTAGCATTAGGACATTGGGTAGACTACTATCAGATTTAGAGCAAAAACAAGTGATTAAGAAAGCCTTATCCAAAGATCACAGAATGTATATCTACATTAACTCAGACCTATTATTCTATGGTAGGCATAGGACAAAATTACCATGGGTAGACCAATCGTGCGGACAAAATGTCGTATCCCATATGACAAAATGTCCGATAATAGTTAGTTATAATATTAATAATATTTATATAGATATTAGTAAATATAATGCGCGTGAAAACAAGTTGAATACTGAGGAATTTGTTGTAAGACTACAAGAGTCTTTAAGACCACATCTAACTAATATGGATTATAACATATGTGTTAAGAATATAGAAGTTGAATCTGTAACAGAAGATACATTAGAGTTGTATATTCCTGCAAGCAAATTATTAAGAGAAAAACACAACAGCTTATTGCCAGAGTGTATAGCAAGTATTCTAGATGATTTGTTACAAAAAAAAGATACCCCGTAGGGTATCTTGCATGATACTATTTTAACACTTAAGGATGATAGAAAAATGGTATCATGTATATAGTCACATATAATGTCTAATTACTAAACATCACATGGAACTACCACAAATAATTATTTAGCGTCTCTAATGGCAGCTTGCGCAGCAGCAAGTCTAGCAATAGGAACTCTGAATGGAGAACAAGATACATAGTCTAGACCAATCTTATGACAGAATTCAATACTAGAAGGATCTCCACCATGCTCACCACAGATACCTGCATGAAGTGATGGCTTAACACCTTTACCTAGCTTAATAGCCATATCCATTAATTTACCAACACCAGTCGTATCTAGTCTAGCAAATGGATCAGACTCGTATATCTTATTAGCATAATATGATGGTAAGAACTTACCAGCATCATCACGGCTGAAACCGAATGTCATCTGAGTAAGATCGTTAGTACCAAAGCAGAAGAAATCTGCCTCTTTAGCAATCTCATCAGCAGTAAGCGCAGCTCTTGGAATCTCAATCATAGTACCAACTTCGTAAGTTATATTAGACTTAGCCTCTTTGATAACTGCATCAGCTGTCTCAACAACTGTCTTCTTAACGAATTGTAATTCTTTTACTTCTCCAACAAGTGGAATCATAATCTCAGGAACAACTTTCCAATCTGGATGTCTCTTAGCTACATTGATAGCAGCCTTGATAACAGCCTTAGTCTGCATAACTGCAATCTCTGGATAAGTAACAGTTAGTCTGCATCCACGATGTCCCATCATTGGGTTGAACTCGTGCAAACTTGCAATAAGTTGCTTAATTTCTGCAACTGTCTTACCTTGAGTCTTAGCAAGAGCAGCAATATCTTCCTCTGCAGTAGGAACGAATTCGTGTAGAGGTGGATCTAGGAATCTAATAGTTACAGGCATACCCTTCAATGCTTCCATCAATGCCTCGAAGTCTTTCTGTTGCATTGGCTCTATTTTTGCAAGAGCAGCCTCTCTCTCCTCTACTGTATCAGCACAGATCATTTCTCTAAATGCACCAATTCTATCTGGATCGAAGAACATATGCTCTGTACGGCATAGACCAATACCTTGTGCACCAAGCTCAAAAGCACGTTGTGCATCAGCAGGAGTGTCTGCATTAGTTCTAACACCAAGTTTCTTATACTTGTCTGCCAACTTCATAATACGACCGAAATATCCACTGTTAGGATCGGCAGGAACAGTCTTGATAAGAGTATCGTAGATGTTACCAGTAGAACCATCAAGAGATAATGCATCTCCCTCGTGGAATACTTTACCAGCAAGTGTGAAGCACTTGTTCTCTTCGTCCATCTTAATATCGCCACAACCAGATACACAGCAAGTACCCATACCACGTGCAACAACGGCAGCGTGAGATGTTTGACCACCACGAACTGTTAGGATACCTTGAGAATATTTCATACCCTCAATATCTTCTGGGCTAGTCTCTAGTCTAACTAGGACAACCTTCTGGCCAGCTTTGCCATACTTTACAGCATCTTCTGCAGTAAATACAATAGTACCAGCAGCAGCACCCGGAGATGCAGCAATACCCTTACCTACTACATTGTTCTTATCTGCTTCTTTCAATGCATTAGCATCGAATGTTGGGTGAAGCAACATATCTAGAGTCTTAGCGTCAATTTGCATCAATGCTTCTTGCTCAGTTATCATACCTTCGTCAATAAGGTCGCAAGCAATCTTGATAGCAGCAGCAGCTGTTCTCTTACCATTTCTTGTCTGAAGCATGTATAATTTCTTATCTTCAATTGTGAATTCCATATCTTGCATATCTCTATAGTGATTCTCTAGAGTATTGCAAATTTCTTGGAATTGCTCATATACTTCTGGCATAACTTCTGCCATCTTCTGAATTGGCATAGGAGTTCTAACACCAGCAACAACGTCCTCACCTTGTGCATTCATCAAGAATTCACCCATAAGACCTTTCTCACCAGTTGCAGGATTACGTGTAAATGCAACACCAGTACCAGATGTCTCACCCATGTTACCGAATGCCATCATCTGTACGTTAACAGCAGTTCCCCAAGAATAAGGAATGTCGTGATCCATACGATATACGTTTGCTCTTGGATTGTCCCAAGATCTAAATACAGCCTTAATAGCCTCGAATAATTGTTCCTTAGGATCATCAGGGAAATCTTTGCCTAATTGTTTCTTGTATTCTGCTTTAAATTCGTTAGCAAGTCTCTTAAGATCGTCTGCAGTCAAGTCAACGTCGTATACAACGCCTTTTTCTTCCTTCAACTCATCAATAAGTTTCTCGAAGTATTTCTTGCCTACTTCCATAACTACATCAGAGAACATTTGAATAAATCTTCTGTAGCAGTCCCAAGCCCATCTTGGATTACCACTCTTCTTTGATAAAGTCTCTACAACTTCCTCATTAAGACCAAGGTTAAGGATAGTATCCATCATACCCGGCATGGAAGCTCTAGCACCTGATCTAACAGAAACTAGTAGAGGATTCTCTTTGTCGCCGAATTTCTTGCCTGTTATGTTTTCCATTTTTGCGATGTATTCCATAATCTCAGCTCTAATGCTATCATTAATTTGTCTGCCATCTTCATAGTATTGTGTGCAGGCTTCTGTTGTGATAGTAAAACCTTGTGGAACTGGCAAACCTAGATTAGTCATCTCGGCAAGGTTGGCACCTTTACCACCAAGAAGTTCTCTCATCTGGGCATTACCTTCGCTAAACAAATATACATATTTTTTTGCCATATAAGTTTTTTTCTCCCGTTTAATTTATTTTGTGGCTCTAACAACCGAATATTATTATATATAATATGCTACAAAATTGCAACTCTAAATTCGCAATTTTTTAATAAATTTTAGTTTTTTTAAAAATCATCTATACAATAAAAAAACAACTTGCCACCATACAATTGCAAGTTGCCATACATATTTTACATTACATAGCAATAGATAATTTGAACACAAGTTGTACAGCCTTGAGTATATCCAACAAATCATTTTCTTGTATCGCAATAGAGCCAAGTTCTACATAACTAGCTTGTGCAACACTGCTGATATAATCTAGATGTTGTGCAGATAATTTGGTCGAGCCGTTTGTGGCACATGACTGACAAACTATTGCACCACTAATATTATCGACTACACCATAATCTTGGATTCTTTCGCCACATTTCTCGCAAATATTAAATTCGTGTATATATCCTAGGCTTTTCATAGTCTCTAGCAAGAACTTAAGATATACTAGATTATGATTGATATCTGAAGAATTAAGAATATTAATAGTTGACAGAAATGTTGCAAATAGTTCGCTACTAGTTGGATTGAATTTCGCAACATACTTGATAACCTTAATTATATCTGTGGCTAGCAAGAAACTATCGTATGAGGACGCAATATTATAATACGACTCAATCAAGTCTGCAGAAATTACAGTATAATATTCTCCTCGCTTAGATAGGATAAGGTCGACAAAATTAAGTATTTGTCCGGCAAATCGTGATTTCGCAGTGGATTTCTTAACACCTTTGACAACAGCCCTAATTACCCCTATATCAAAAGTGAATATGGTGATAAGCCTATCATACTCTCTATAATCTATCGCATCTATAATAATGCCTTTAATTCTTATTTCTTCCAATATTATTACCTTTGTAATCTATTTAGTCAAATGCTTGACCACATCTTTTTCTGACATAGTCTTAAGTATTGTACCACTTTTGTCTACAAAACAAAAAACAGAATAAGAGTTTTTGTTAATTAAACGCAAAATTTTCTGCTTTGGTGTGTCGACTGGGATAATATATGTTTTGACAGGCAATATGCTAACATAGTCATTAGTTGTCTTCTCTATTGCAGAATAATCGTAATAGACAGCATTCTTAGTGTCAAAAGCAGATATTATAAGTAGAATGGCGACAAATAGAAGACTTAGATTGATTCTACCAAAAGCACTTATTACAAATAGTGCAACAAGAATTATAGCCACCAAAATGCTATTCAATCTATATAGTCTATATATCTTACTAGCCTTGGCGTTGCCTTTGATCAAAGCAAGGATAATTCTTCCCGCATCTAGTGGAAATAATGGTAGCATATTAGTTATGAACAAAGCCATATTAGCCTGAACGAAAAAGTAAGTAATTGAGTAAGTCGCAGGAAAAATCCACCATAGAGCAACAAAAATAAGTGCTAATGCAAGATTAACTATAGGCCCAGCCAATGCGATAGCGACCTCATCAGATTTCTTAAAATAATTGTTTTTGCCAATTAGCACTGCACCAAAGATGCTAAATCGCATATCGCCAAGATTATATCCCAACTTAGT
>CAJOPQ010000047.1 GCA_905236445.1 uncultured Clostridia bacterium | reverse complement strand
TTAATAATAGTATTATCAATATCAATAGTGGCACTCTAGATGTTATTGGATCGTTGTGCAACACAACGGGTGCGAGTCTTAACATAACTGGCGCTAATGGCACTCTCAAATTTGCTAGTAGATCATTTGTTAATTCTGGAACGTTTACTTCTTCTGGTACAATTGTAGATTATAGCGAAGGAACACTAGAGTTAGGAGGGATTACAAGTGATTTTGGCGTTAACAACAATTTGTTATATGTTGCAAGAGAGGAAGAGAGTGATAGTTACAAATTTAGTGGCGAGATTGCAAAAGTTGCAGACAGTGCAGAAGTAAATAGCCTTTATTCAAACGGAACGGGATATTATGTAGTTTTTAACTACTCATTTGGATTATCGCATAGTAATGAAAATGTTTCAATTACATTTACTAGGTCAGATATAGATAATCACGAATATAGTTATGTGACTAGGACTGTAACTGACACATTAGACAATGTTGGAAGATTAGAAATTATAGTAGATCTTAATGCATATAGTTATGGCGATACTACACTTTGTCTAGATAATATGAGTATACTAATCGAAAACTCAACACTTAATAAGACAATTGATTTAGATTTTAGTGATATAGGAATTGCATATTTCATGCGTGGTAGTGTGTTTGTTGGTGGATTGGTTGATACTTATGGCATAGATTCCAATAATATTTCTATTACAAGTAGCACATTTAGATCTGACGGTAGCTTATATTATATATTGGACGGGACGTGTAGCAAAGTAGCAGATAACGCCTTAGTTAACGATTTGTATCCAAATGGAAGTGGATACTATGCATTATTTACAGTTTGCTTGGGTGATGATTATGCAGGTCAAGATGTTACACTTACACTCACTAGATATGATCGAGATGGTTATCCATATGAATACACGACCAGGGCAGCAGTTGATACTGCAGACAATTATGGCAGAATAGAACTTATTGTGGATCTTAATGTGGTCAATGGTGACGATAAATTAATGATGCTTAATATCGCAATTGGAAGTGGCAACTCTGCTAACTTAATTGCAATATTAGACACAAGAAATATAATAATCGAATAGCAAAAAAAATAAATTGTATGAATTGACATACAATTTATTTTTTTAATTATGGAGTGATTCTATTTGGTCCACGGAAGATATATACGGCTTCTTTAATTGTTGGAAGGTTAAGTAGTTTTGCTAGCATTCTGGCAATACCTAAACCTACTCCACCATGTGTTGGACAACCATATTTGAAGAATTCCAAATAATCGTTCATTACTTCTGGGTTAATTCCTTTCTCTGCAATTTGTGCTTTTAGTACATCGTATCTATGCTCTCTTTGTGCGCCAGAAGTAATCTCTATGCCTTTCCAAAGCAGATCGAACGACTTGCAAAGTCTAGGATTATCTTCGCATTTCATGGAGTAGAATGCACGTGCTTCGAATGGATATTCTGTAATATATACGAAGTCACTATTGTATTTTTCTTTTACATATTGGCAAATGTATTTTTCACTTTCTGGATCAAAATCTTCTTTGGAACCTTTGTATCCATATTCCTTCTCGACTATACTCAATGCTTCGTCAAATGGAATACGTGGGAAATCACATTCTGGAATGTCAATAGTTACATTGTATACTTCTTGTAACTCTTTTTCGTGCTTTTGCTTAACATCAGATAGTGCTCGTCTTAATGCACCTTCTAGATAATCCATAATGTCGTGATGACTTGTAATATGGCTTATCTCGAAGTCAAATCCAATAAACTCAGTTGCATGTCTATTAGTAAAAGAAGATTCTGCACGGAAATAATCCCCAATCTCAAATACTTTGTCAAAACCACTAGCCATTGCCATTTGCTTGTATAATTGTGGACTTTGTGTTAGATATGCTGGCTGGCCGAAATAATCCAATTTAAATACTTCACTTCCACCTTCGCTACTCTGTACAGTAATCTTAGGAGTATGAATCTCTATTGCTCCAGTCTCTATCATGTAGTCTCGTAGACCTTTTTCTAGTGTTGTATTAACTCTAAATATTAGATTCTTGGCATTATCCCTAAGGTCTATCCAACGATAATTAAGTCTTTGATCAAGACTTGCTTCTTTCGTAATAGGTAGGGCTTCTGCAACACTGTCTATTGTTACATCGCTAGGAATAAATTCGATGCCACCCATCTTAACATATTCACTTAGATGAGCAACACCTCTTAGTGTAATAACACTGTTAGCAATAACATTAGATAATTTCTCTGTGATTTCTGGCTGGGTAGATTTGTCTATAGTTACTTGTACTACACCAGTAATATCTCTAAGCACTATAAATATCATACTCTTTGGATTTCTAATTCTCTCAATCCAGCCACTAATAGTAATTTCTTTCTCTGGCTCTATATCTTTAATATAAGTTCTTTCCATAACCTTTACCTTTCGTTTGTTTAAATTAACTGTCAATAGTATCTAACAAAATATTCAATTTGTCAAGTACAAGCCTTGGATATTGACCATAGTAATAATTTTTTTGGCACAAATCGTGCAACAAAGTATAGAAGTTTGTGAGCATTTCCAATAATATACATAGGTTTAGTTCGTTTTTTGTTAATAATCTTATACATCTGCTTGGCACATTTGTCCACTGGCATTCGTTTGTCTTCTCTGCTATCTACTCTGTCCGTTGCTTTCTTAATTGCATCGCCATATCTATCGTTGGTGTCGAAGTCTTTCACTCTATTGGCAGTAAAATTCGTCTTTACATCTCCTGGGCAAATGCAACACATGTCTATTCCAAGAGGCTTTAGTTCTTGCCGTTGGGCGTATGTAAGCGTAACCACTGCTGACTTAACACTTGCATAATGCGCCCTATATGGTACTGGGAAAAATGCCATAGCACTTGCAACATTAATAACTTTGCTACCTTTTGACATATAGGGTAGGGCAGCGTTAGTAGTGTTAACTAGCCCCATATAGTTGACGTCAAATATATTTTTGACCTTAGATATCGGGATCAATTCTGTAATTCCACTCATTCCAAAACCTGCGTTGTTGATAAGAATATCTATTCTTCCAAATCTTTTTGCGATATCATCAATACAAGTTTTAACTTGCGT
>CAJOPQ010000046.1 GCA_905236445.1 uncultured Clostridia bacterium | reverse complement strand
TGCATTAGCAAGTGGAGAACAACCACATACTTTTTTAACATCTACCGCGGTTAATTCTACTAATTTTGGTACACTTAGATATGTTGGAATATATGTTGATGGCGCCGATCATACGAAGGATTCAACTAGTCAAACAGGTAACTTCACTGTTACATTTGCAATTGTCTAATTAACAATCAATTCAAACTAACCCCTCTCCCCACAAAGGATTGGGGTTTTCTTTTGCCTCTTACTAGCGAATGGATAAGTGAACCTTTGACTCACCCTCCATCCTACTCTTGAGCAAAGCTCAGGAATAGGAAAAAGCTACCCACGATAAGGTGAGTAGCCAGTATGCGAGTTATTGGGAAACTCTAGAAGGATCCCTAACCGAGATGGAAAGGGATCGATAATGATTGGCAAACCAATAGATTAGTTTGTGAAATCAATAGAGTTGCTATCTCCAGATATTTCGCTCAAGGCTGGTGTAATGGTAATTTCGTTTGTAGCGAGTGAGGTTTGCGCCCCATTATCATCAGCACCCGATAAGCCAACATAGTAAGTGGCGGTGTAGATTGTTTCTGAATTACCACTTGCGCTAGAAGCTACTATTGTGTGGGTTTCGGTTGTGTTTTCCTCGTATCCGCCTGCGAATTTTTTATCGCCAGCAGCTAATTTTGCGTATCTCGCAGTGCCATCCTTGGTATTTGCAGCTGCAATTAAGGTGTAAGCAGGGTCACCGCTCTTGTCGGTTGTTGTAACTTCTGTTTGAGTTGGTAATGTTGTTTGGTATTTAGTATAGGCAACATCATCGGAGAATGATACGTTAAACTTCTTGCCAACCAATGTATTTAAAGCATTAGCAATTAGTTTGCCTTCACCAACGGAGGCTGTGACGGGAATGGTTACAATAGCATATTGGGTATTTTCTGTTAATCCTGAAATTTTGCCAGTATCCAAAATCTTTGTTGAACCCGCATAGTAATATGTAAGTCCCCAATCATCGGTGAGAATTAGGCTCGCATCTGCTACAGAAGCAGTAACTGTAAATGTAACGACTTCGCTGCTAGTATACTCGTTTGAAGCCACATGGACGCTATCTGTAACTGCAGATTTTGATGCCTCTGCATCCGCAACCTTGAACCATGCGAAGGTTGAGTTGTATTCAATTATTTATGAGGGAATACCATAACGGCTTTTGTTCTACAATAATTATGTTTTCCTCGAACACACTAATAACATTTAAGAAGGAAATATTTTAAAATAATCCTTTTTATTTGTTGCAAACTGTTCGTCCTATATTTTGTAAATATAATCTTTTACTGTTTCGATTAATTCCTGATAACCGATATCTAGCCATAATGATTTAGCCTCATTAAACCCATAGGCAAATAAATCACTATCAAGTGATTCAATCGCTTTATCGACGATATCAATCACATCTATAAAATCGCGCTTGTTTCCGATTATCATAAGAGATAAGCATTCTCTTACTAATGATATTTTCATATTTGTATGTTTAATTAGGTAATACATATCATTGATATCTTTGTATCTAGTTGACGTTGGTCCTATTTTTGCCAATGAATATAACTTTTCTGCAAACATTTGTTCCGGAGGATTAACCCATAGTGACAACTGCTTTGTTTCACCGAAAGAAAAACACATTTTGTTTTGTTCGATTCCAGTTAAGGTGTGAACTCCGATATCCATTGTAAAATCAATTGGTCTTGAACCAGCATTATCGTTGATTACTAGCTTTAATTCACATCCTTTGTAGTCATCTTGCTTTAAAGGCTTGACACTTTTTAATTCAATTTGAAACTGTGGTTCAATTCTATTCAATGCTTGAATGAATTTATTGATTATTTGCTTTTTAGAAATATCTAAGCGAATAAAATCAAAATCTAAATCAGATGTTGTTCTTCTTCGTTCTTGTGTCATGTTATACATTACAATGCCACCTTTGAGCAGTATCTTATCAACATATTCTGATTTTTCTATCTTTGAAAGAATAACTTCTTGAGCCGCTTTATTCCTTGCTTGAATTAATGTAAAACCACTAGAGGTGTGTGTTCTTACGATATCATCTAATTTTTTCATGCAAACACCTCCTGGATATTACGAAGTATTGATAATCCGTTTTTAAAATGCTTGCAATATTCGGATAGTTTATATGAGGAAATAGCCTCATTTATAAATAGTTCACGATAAGAAGATATCACCTCTAGATAATAATCTCTTGGTAGTTTATTCTTCATCCTAAATAGTTCTATTAACATTCTTTCAAGATCATAGATATAGATATGTCCATACTTTGTGTCAGCTTCTATTCTCCCTATATTTATAACCTCGCTATTTGCGTAAGATTGATCTACTTTATCATTGGTGATAACACAGTGGTTACGCGGTGTTACTATATAATATTTTTCAGGTATATAATTAGATAATTCATAGTATTCAAAAGCACTTTGCATAGTAAGTGTTGCCTTAGGATATCTCGCAAATAGTTCTTCTAGTTCATTTGAATCACCATCAGAATATAATCCATGTGAAATCTTCTTATATCTCCCTTTAGATATTAGATTTTCTAGCAAATATCTGCTTCCCTCTTTTTGTGTTAGTTCGTTCCATGTGTAAATCATATCTAGATGATAACATTTGAATAGGATATTATCAATAATTTTCCTTTTGAAATGATGCAATATCAGCATTCCCAAAGATTTATATCGGCATCAGTTAAGCGTTAAAAAAGCGAAACTAAATCCGCAGCAGGTAACACTCTGACTATTTATATGTTATATAATAAAGAAAAAATGTGGGAGTAATCCCACGTTCAGTGTGAACTAGAGGTATCACTTGGAATCAAATCAGTAATGCTCGCATTCTCAATATCAAACCTTGAAGAGTTTTTTTATCAATCAAAATACAATGTTTCGAAGCAATTATTTTAACTTTGTTAATTTATACCAAAAATAATGTGTTTTATGCTTGCAATTAAAACCGATAGCAATTATCCTAGGGTCCAGGAACAAATATAACATGGACAAAATACAGCTGTTGATAACAATGCTCATTGAACCAAATGAAACGCATACTGAAGCACAGGATTTAGATGGTATTTCGATTAATGCTTATAAAGGGAAAATAAGATTTTTATTGATAAAAGCTGTTATATAGACAAATCAGATGATGTTGCTAAAAAGTGCTTAATCAAAATTAAAAAATATCTTAAATAATCCTCGAAACCATATTTGTTTGTATACAAATTGAATGTTAGAGATTCAAAATTTAATGTTATTGATGTTAATATTTTATAAATAAAGTCAAACGCTGACATAACTTATGAACGTTGCGAAGGCTGAGCTAGATAGTACAAAGGAGATGTTATTGCGATAAAAAGAATGAACTTTGACAAATCATTAAAATATTATCTCAAAGATAAAGATTACTATATAAATTCTGAATGTCACGTTAACGTCTACCAAAGATTTTATGATGTCAATTACGAAGAAATTGAAAAAAGAGCTTATAAGATTAAGTATGTCACGGGATTACTCATTGGAGAGCTTGGAGAAGAAAAATTTTGCTATATTCATTCTTGGATTGAAATAAACAATGAGGTTATTGATGTGACAAGCATGGCCAACTTATTTAATAGGGTAAATTTTGATGTCACATCAGAAATGTTGGAGCTGTTGAAACAAGAGGTTGCTAATACAACTAAATATATGCCCATAAAGTCAATTTCTGATATAGATTTCACTATGTTGGTCAAGAAAATGGCGAGAGAAAACTGAACAGAAAATATTGCTAAAAGCATGGAGAACTATATTTTGGGTATTATTTCAGATATAGAAAATGACAAGGTCTTGAAAGAAAAACAAGAAAATGCAGGATATAGATTCGTTAAGGAATACAATAATTAGAAAGTTATGAAAACATTCTTTTCAAAAATAAGATTGCAAATTGAGAAAGCGTTTAAAGCAACACACTCAGCTTTAATTTATTTGCCAAAAAATTTTGCCTATATTTCCAGAAGAATTCAATTAGGGAATAAATTATGGGTGTTTATCCAATGGTTGATCAGATGGTCGTTTTTGTTTTTGCCGTTGATAGGTTTATTCTGGGTTGATTATGTCTAGAACATCGCTTTACGGGTAATATAGTGGTGTGCGTGGGTGTTTTCTCTTTTTGAGCCATATTCAACTCTCTTATTGCATAAAGTGCAGA
>CAJOPQ010000045.1 GCA_905236445.1 uncultured Clostridia bacterium | reverse complement strand
CTAATATTTCATAAATAATTATATTAATAGACAGATTTTTGTCAAACGAATGATAAATATATTCTAAAATGTAAAATTGCTTTACATAAGTACAATTTTGAATTATTATTTTATTTAGAAAAAATTTTAAGGAAAACATATGGATACAATTGTAGCAAAACCAACAGAGCAAGTTATAGAAAAAGCCTGCGAAATATTGAGAAATGGAGATATAGTTGCTATACCTACCGAAACTGTATATGGGCTAGCAGGAGATGCAAGCAATGCAGATGCTATAAAGAAAATATTTACTGCAAAAGGTCGACCTCAGGATAATCCACTAATTGTGCACATTTCTAATATGGATATGTTGAACAAGGTTGTATCACAAGTATCCCAAGATGCAATGAAGCTTGCAAATGCTTTTTGGCCCGGCCCCCTAACTATAATAATGCCGAAAAGCAAATATATTTGCGACGAAACTTGTGCTGGGCTAGATAGTGTTGGCGTGAGAATGCCGTCAAATGAAATAGCAAGAAAGATAATTGAAATATCACAGATTCCCTTCGCTGCACCTAGTGCAAATATAAGTGGGAGACCTAGTCCAACAACAGCCGAAGATGTTTTTGCCGATATGAATGGCAAGATAAGCCTTATTATAGACGGAGGAGAATGCAGTGCTGGAGTAGAATCTACAGTAGTATCCTGCCTTAATGACACGCCAATAATCTTAAGACCGGGCGTTATAACAAAAGAACAAATGGAGTTAGTATTAGGTCATAATGTAGAAATTGCCAAGGAAGTATTAAATGGTGTAAATAAAGATAGCAAGGTTTTGTCTCCGGGAATGAAATACAAGCATTACTCACCAAATGCCGATATAACGATAGTTAAAGGCACTTTGGACAATTTTGCAAAGTATGTAAATGGTATCAAAGACAATGATGTGTATATTATGTGCTTTGATGGAGAAAATGAGAAGTTTGTTCATCCAAGCATCTCATATGGTCCAATTGATCAACCTCAGATTCAGACTCATAAGTTATTTAGCGTGTTAAGACAGTTAGATAGATTAGGTGCAAAAGTGGTATACGCAAGATGCCCAGACACTAATGGCGTTGCACTTGCTGTGTACAACAGGCTAATTAGAGCTGCTGGATTCAAAATAATAGATGTATAATGACAAAGAGTAGTTAATCATAATAATTAACTACTCTTTTTCTCAAATCTTTCTTGTAACAATTTGAATTGGTCCATATCAAGATCTTGCACATTTTCTAATCTATTAACGATATTAAGTTGTGAATACTTGCCAAAACCAATTTTTGAAAAAGGCAACAATTCCCACCTAACGACATTGTCATATTTGTCTACAATCTCTCTATATTTTTCCATAATCTCGACACTGTCATTAATTGTGGGAACGACCACTGTTCTTATCCATACCGGTACTTTGCGTTGTTGCAAAAAATCTAAGAATTTAAGCGTTTTTGCAATACTTACACCAGTATATTTAAGATAAGATTCATCATCTGGAAATTTCAAATCACATATAACGAAATCCAGTTTTGCAATTAGAGAAGCCACCTTATCATCAACCTCCACATTGCCAGATGTTTCGATGCAAGACTTGATTCCGATTTTGGACAACTTCTCTACACATTCATCTACGAATTCAGCCTGACAAAGAGGCTCGCCACCACTAAAAGTAACGCCACCTTTACTGCCATAATACATGCTATAATTTCTTATCTTAGATACAATCTCATTGCTTGTGATAGGTGTAAATTGATTGCAGTCCCAAGTATCTGGGTTGTGACAATATATACACCTTAGATTGCAACCTTGCATAAAGATAACACTTCTTATTCCATAGCCATCTAGTGTTGAGTAAGTGTCTATGCTATGAATTTTTCCAACCAAATTAGATCTTCTCATGGAATGTTCTATTGATAACCTCTTGTTGTTGTTCTTTACTAAGCTTATTGAAATTAACTGCATATCCACTTACTCTAATCGTTAAATTAGGATATTTATTAGGATGATTCATTGCATCTATTAATTTTTCTCTATCTAATACATTAACATTTAGATGTTGTGCACCTCTTGCAAAATATCCATCTATAAGTGTTGTCAAATTATATACCTGCTCATTTACTTTCTTACCAAGTGCACTTGGAATGATACTGAATGTATTAGATATTCCGTCTCGACAAACATCATAGTTTATTTTGCTTACACTATTCAAACTAGCCAAAGCCCCACAACAATCTCTGCCATGCATTGGATTTGCACCCGGAGCAAAAGGCTCACCTTTCTTCCTGCCATCTGGTGTATCGCCTGTCTTCTTGCCATATGCTACATTACTAGTAATAGTAAGGACTGATAGAGTTGGTGTTGCATTACGATAACAATAATTTGATCTTATGTTCTTGTAGAAATCTTCTACAATCCATTTTGCAATGTTATCTACTCTGTCATCGTCATTGCCATATTTTGGATAATCGCCTTCTATTTCAAAATGTGTAATAATACCCCTATCGTCTTTTCTTGCATATACTTTGGCATATTTAATAGCACTCAACGAGTCTGTTAATACCGATAAACCACATATTCCAAAAGCCATAAGTCTATTAACATTAGTATCATGCAACGACATCATAAGCCTCTCATATGCATATCTATCATGCATGTAGTGAATACAGTTAAGTGTGTCGACATACAATTTTGCAACAACCTTGCTTAATCTCTTGTAAGCTTTAATTACTTCGTTATATTCTAGCAATCCCTCATCGAATGGCTCACCAACATTGTCGAACACTTTGTCACCCTTTACTTCATCTACCCCACCATTAAGTGCATATAGAAGCATTTTGGCTAAATTGGCTCTTGCACCAAAGAATTGCATTTGCTTGCCAATTTCCATGGCAGACACACAACAAGCGATTCCATAATCTTGACCAAACCGTTCTCTCATTAGGTCGTCATTCTCATACTGAATACTATCATTATCGATAGATACTTTAGCACAGAAATCTTTATAATTCTGTGGCAAATATTTGCTCCAAAGGATTGTGATATTTGGTTCGGCAGAAGGCTTAAGGTTATACAGTGTATTAAGCAATCTATAAGATGTCTTAGTTATCATATGTCTTCCGTCTGTCGTGCAACCACCCTCTGACAAAGTTACCCAAGTAGGATCGCCAGCAAATATTTCGTCATACTCTGGAGTACGCAAATGTCTAACCATTCTTAATTTCATAACAAAATCATCAATTATTTCTTGTGCCTCGACCTCAGTCAAAACTCCTGCCTTTAGGTCCCTTTCGAAATATATATCTAGAAATGTTGATATTCTGCCAATTGAGTTGGCAGCGCCTGTCTGCTCTTTTACAGCACCAAGGTATGCAAAATATAACCACTGAACAGCTTCTTTAGCATTATTAGCTGGCTTTGAAATGTCGTAGCCATAACGCATAGCCATTTGCTTTAGAGCTTCCAATCCCTCAATTTGCTTCTGCACATCTTCAAGCATCATTATATTTTCTTCTGTTGTGCCATTGTCGTATAATGCTAGCTTATCTTCTTTCTTCTTTGCAATTAAGAAGTCAACCCCATATAGAGCCACTCTTCTATAATCTCCTATAATTCTTCCTCTGCTATAAGAATCTGGAAGACCAGTTATAATACCTGTATGTCTGGCTTTTCTCATAAGTGGGCTATATACTCGGAATACACCGTCATTATGAGTAGTTCTATACTGGAATTGTTTCAAAACGTCTTTAGACAACGAATATCCATAAGCGTTGCACGCTTTCTTAACATTATTAAGTCCAGAGAATGGGCTGACAAGTCTAACTAGTGGTTTTGCCGATTGAATACCAACTATTATCTCGTTTTTCTTATCCAAATATCCTGCTGGGTGCGAATTGATTGATGCAACACGCTTTGTATCTATTCCTACAACACCTTTCTTATGTTCTTTGGCAAGTAATTTTTCCAGTTTTGCTAGTAGCTTAGATGTTCTTTCCGTTGGACCACATAAGAAACTTGCATCGCCGTTATATTGCGTATAATTCTTGGTTATAAAATCAGATAGATTAATTTCTTTCTTCCATTTACTTCCCTTAAATCCTTCCCAACTTGTCATAAGTACACCCCTTTTTTTGAAATAGTTATCAAATATATTTTCTTAATAAATGTTAAGATTATTACATTATCTGACATTTTCTCGCCAATGATTATAGCATAAGAACATAGTTAAGTAAAATAGTATTTGACAAGTTTGACAAAAAAGAAAAACAGCACCAAAATAAATAATTTTGTTGCTGTTTGTAGTCTATAGCAGAATACAGATTACGCCACCTTTGCCCTCATTAACAATTCTTTTCATAGTCTTGCACATCTTTCTCATTGCTTCTTGAGGAACGGAAGATAACTTGCTATGCAAACCTTCATTTACCAATTGATTTAGGCTTGTTCCGAACAATTTTGTCTCCCATATTCCTTCTGGATTACTCTCGAATTGTCCAAGCATACTCTTAATCAATTCTTCCGATTGCTGTTCTGTGCCGACTAATGAATTCACCTCTGTATCAAGATCAACTTGCATAATATGCAGACTAGGCGCACTCGCTCTAAGTTTGACACCATATTTCGATCCTTGCTTGATAATCTCTGGCGTCTCAAGTGTCATTTCGTCTAGAGTTGGCTGAACAACTCCATATCCATTTACTTTTACCTGTTCTATTGCTTCTTTAAACTTATCATATTGTTTCTTTGCAATAGATAATTCCTTAATATATGATACAAGATGATAGTCGTCTTTAATCTCTGCTCCACATTGTTCAGATAGAACTCTATAGAATAGTTCTGGCTTAGGCGTTACAACTACCTCTATCATTCCATCACCTAAGTTAACATTAAAGCCCTCTGTTCTCTCGAAATCTTCGCTGTCTTCAAAGAAAGTAATATCGCTTGAGGCTTCACCAACTCTGGCAATTCCTTCGGTCTTTGATTTCACTTCGCTAATAATTTTTTGAATAATATTAGATTCATAAGGCAAAGCATTCATCCATTGTGGCATTGTAATGGAAATTTTGTTAAGTGGAAATGCTTTCAATACTTCTGCAAATATACCATTTATTTCTTCCATTCCCATAGTAGAAACATTAGTTGGTATAACACTGCAACTATATTTGTCACTCATTGACTTTGCTAGATTGATTGTCTCTGGGCTGTCTGGATGTGTAGAATTAAGCAAAATTACAAATGGCTTACCTGTTGCTTGCAAGTTCTCCACTACCTTATTCTCTGCATCAACATAATCTTCTCTAGGAATCTCTGTTATACTACCGTCAGTAGTTACCATAACACCAATTGTTGAATGTTGAGTGATAACTTTGTCAGTACCAATCTGTGCAGCCTTCTCAAAAGGCATTGGCTCATCACTCCATGGCGTGTTAACCATTCTTGGCTTATCATTCTCTTCATGGCCAAGAGCACCTTTAACAAGATAACCCACGCAATCTACCATTCTTACATTGAATTTAATATTATTGTCTAGATTAACTTCTACAGATTCGTTTGGTAGAAATTTAGGTTGCGTAGTCATAATTGTCTTGCCATCACCAGAAATTGGCATTTCGTCAATTGTTCTCTCCAGATCATATGTATCAACTATATTTGGCAATACTAGCGTAGATAAGAACTTAGAAATAAATGTACTTTTACCTGTTCTAACAGGACCAACTACACCAATGTATATATCTCCCTTAGTTCTTTGCGCTATATCTTTGTATACGTCATAGTCCATTGTTAACTTTTCTCCTCCAAAACTATTTTTAGTTTACACTATGTCTATTCAACTTAATTGACAAATATTCCAAAAGACATTTTGTTTTTTATAAAAGTTAGGATAAAAAAATAGTCTAGATTAAATATCTACACTATGTAAAATAATTAACAATATAATTAACTAAGCTACTAACTCATCAATATATAAAATTATGCCCTAATTAGTTACAACTCTTAGTTGTGCTTTTAAAACAATTCTTTCTCGTTGAGCAATCTCTAGCATCCTCAGTTTTGCTATTAGATGATTTGGCAGAAACTTTTCTTGTATATAATTACTTCAATAGATCTCTTATCTCTACCCTCATTGCAATTGCAAGTTGTGCTAACACTTTTAACCCTATTTGATCAAGATTATTATTATATATATCTTGTAGAGTAGACAATCTATATTACTAAAATTATTGTTGATAGATTGTCTAGATTGATATGTGATTGATTTAATCAGTGTAGATTGATAAAAAATCCATAAATCCTGACATGAACTGTATTATTTCTATCTATCTCGAATATTGAAATCTATCACAACACATTTTTCTTAGTCAATGTTTTTCGCAGAAATCAAGTATTTGATGCGTAAAAGCATATAATAAACAAAAAAAAGAGGCTACATATGCAAATATTTTGTGATAAACTTAAGGAATTAAGAAAAGAAAAGCATTTAACCACTAAAGAACTTGCACAAATATTACAAGTTAGAGACTCAACAATTAGCAGATGGGAAAATGGAAAAATGTCTCCAAGTATAGATATGTTATATAAAATTGCAGTTTTCTTCGGGGTAACATCTGACTATTTGATTGGATTAGAAGATTGAATTGATGTAAAAAGAAGTAAGATGTGTAGTTATCTTACTTCTTTTTTCTCAAAATATCTCCTGCTTTGAGATTTTTAATATCTGGAACATATAACTTTAGTTTTTGTTGAACATTAAGCGCATCATCAACTATTTTGCCTGTCTCATCTAGCATTTTTGTAACAACAAATTTCCTATTGAAATTGTCGGTTGGAGATAATATTTCTAACTCATCACCCACTCTAAATCTATTTCTCTGCTCTATCTCTACCCAATCATCGACCTCGTCACTAAGTACAATTGCCATGAACTCATGAGTCTGAATTGGCATAGAATCTTCCAAGTATTCTTTGTCTTTTGCACCAAAATAGAATCCAGTTGTAAATCTTCTATGACTAGTCTTTGCTAATTCTTCAACCAACTGAATAGGACAAGTAAAGTTGTCTTTGTCTTTGTAATATAAGTCAATTGCTCGTCTATATGCATTAACAACTGTTGCAACATAGTATGGGCTCTTCATCCTACCCTCTATCTTGAAACTTGTAATTCCCGCTTCTTCCAACTGCTTGATGTACTCAATAAGGCACATGTCCTTGCTATTTAAGATATATGTGCCCCTATCATCTTCCTGAATCTCGTACTCATCGCCATTGGTTCTTGATTTCTCCCTTATTGTGTATTCGAATCTGCAAGCCTGAACACAAGCACCCCTATTAGAATCTCTACCACATAGATAATTAGAAAGTAGACATCTGCCAGAATAAGATATACACATAGCGCCATGGACAAAGCACTCTATATCGATATCTTTAGGAATATACTCCCTTATCTCCTTAATCTCAGCAAGTGATAACTCTCTTGCCAAAACCAATCGCTTTGCACCCATTTTGACATATTCCATTGCAGAGTACTTATTGGTTATACTGCTCTGAGTTGAGACATGAATTTCTAGAGATGGTGCAAATTCTTTGACAAAACTCATTATACCTATATCGCTTACTATAACTGCATCAGCCTTAATACTCTCTAGAAATTGCAAATATTCCTTCAAATCCTCGAAATCTGCATTATGTGCCAATATATTAACTGTAATATAGCACTTCTTATTAAGAGAGTGAGCATATTCTACACTTTCTTTCAACTCATCATTTGTGAAATTACTACTCATTGCCCTAAGCCCATACTTAGTCCCAGCGAAATAACACGCATCTGCACCATAATTGAATGCAGTTTTCAATTTCTCCATATTGCCAGCTGGCGCTAATAACTCTATCATTTGTACTCTCCTTTGTTATAATATGTAATAGCAAAGCCATCGTCAGAATCTAGATCGATTATACTATCAAATGGTGCTTTATTTACGTCTTTTAGATAATTTTGCAGACTAGTAACAATTGTCTTATGTCTATGTGGATAAATGCCACTTTTGACCATGCCAAAGAATCCAACATTGTCAGCAAAAATACAAGCATTGTCTTCTAGCATATCTTTAATAATGTTAAGATATCTATAATAATAACCCTTTGGCCCATCTAAAAAGACAAAGTCAAATTTCTCGCCCTTATCCTTCAGATTTTGCAACACTTCGTAAGCATCACCACATATTAGATTTACATCAATATTGCAGTCTTGAAATGTTTGATGCGCAATATTGTATCTGTCTACATCTTTCTCTATCGTGGTAAGTTGTGCGCATGGGCACTTGCTTATCATAAGCAAAGCCGAATATCCAATTGCAGTTCCAACTTCCAATATTTTGCTTGGATTGCACTTTGCGACAGTTTCCTGCAATTTTGTTCCCGTATAGTCTCTTACAATGGGAATATTATTCAACTTAGCAAAATCCTTTAAATATATAAGTTTTTCATCAATTTGCATATAACATTATTAATCCTTTACATTACACATTCTATCACAATGACTAGAAAAAGTACATACTTTTTACAATAAAAAATTGGATTGTAATTATATAATCCAATTTTTCTATTAATCTATTTTTCTCTATCGCCACGATTAATTGCCCTATCTGCTACCCTCTCTATAACTCTCTTTGTGCCAAAAGTAGTCGCGTCGATTACACCCAATCCTCCAAGGGCTGCAAGGGCTGCAGTTCCAATGCTTGCACTTGCTCCGGCCGCAGCACTTGATGCACCAGTAATAGCTACAGTTGATGCAGCCGTACTAAGTGCAGCCCCACCTGAGACTAAGCCATGGGCAATATTAAGGCCTGCCCCAACAGCACCAATAAGTGGCTGTGCAGTTGCTGGAGTGCTGACAAATAATGTTCCCAATGCTGGCATGATATATGGTGCTAATAACCCTGCAACTGCAGTTCCTGCAACAAGTCCACCTGCAACAGCTAGAATCTTGACTGATTTAGGAATATTAAGTGATCGATGGCCGAAGAAATCTTTGATAATATGCCTCTTGCACTTCTTAGCTTCGCATTTCCCTTTGAATTCAATTGGAGATACATCTATTCCACCAATTCCAAAGTATTGCGTTTCTTCGTCATAAGAAACAAAAGGTTTCCTTGATTGTTGGTCAATTTTAATTTCATGAAGTTTGCTTTCATTCTCGTTGTCAGTACTAAATACAAATGAGTTCTGAGTACCAATTCTTAGATTGCTACCATTTTTATGCTTCTCTGGTGGAAGTGTCATCATTGCTGTTTCAGCACAAAATTTATTAATCTTATCCAGATTGTGACTGGAAATTTTACCATTCTTTGCTTTTACAGTTATAATATTTCCATCGAGATCAGTAACACTAACAGAACTTTTCTTTGACTTGCTTTGTGCAAGTTTTGCTCTTAAGCACTTCTCTAGTTCTGCCCTATTAATATACACACCCGATCGTGCTGAATTACCATTATCAAATTCTCTAACAACTTCATTTCTTGTCACGTTGCCACTGGCATCTCTTACGACAGATCGAAAATTCAATCCATTGTTATCAATTACAATGCTAGTCGCAAATTGATCTTCAAATTTTGGTTTTTGCTCATCAGAAGTATTTGGTGCATTGTTTGAATTAGATGTATCTGTGCTTTCTGATTGTGACTTTTCTCGTGGAGCAGAATTTCCAGCATGGGAAGATGATTCTGTAGTTTTCGGAATATACGAATAATTGCGGTCACCGTCATGTATCTCTGTGCCAAAAATATCCTCATGTAATTCTAACTGAATCTTTGCCCATTCATCTACTTTGCCAGCAACTTGTGGATATCTGCTCTTAAAAGCCTTAACCCACTTATCTTTGTTATCCGGACACGCATTTACCACATCTCCAGCTACTTGTAGAAACTTATCATAAGTAAAAGCCTTATCATAATCTTGAGGTCTTGCCTCTTTAGGCAAAAGTGTACCATCTAATTGTTGATACAATTTTGCCTTAGATGCAGTCCACTTCTGCACATCTTTAGCCTCTACTATCCCATCATTGACAAGTTTCGCAACTTTATCTTGCATTGTCTTATACACCTTGCTGTCTAATGCTCTATATCTCCTAATAAACTCGCTGTAACTTATTTTTTTGTCAGCCATAATGCTCCATCTCCATCTAATTTATTATTTTCCACAGATTTTTCTAATTATATTATATCATAATAAGACAAAAAAGAAAAGGCAAATTTGGAAAAATTGCCTTCTTTTGCTTTAAAAATTGCATGTCTAACTATTGCTTGTCTGAATTTAATTTGTTGATATCAACTGCTCCAGAATGAACTAGTCCATATATTCTAAGTACATCAACACCCTCTTGGGTATCGGACATATCAACTAGTTTGTTATTAGCATTACGCTTAGCAACAATCATATTAATTGGAGCATCAATCGTTATGAAAACAGAGTATATATCTTGTAGATATGGAATGTAATCCAGAAGTACATAGTCTCTATCGTCTCCCATTGTCACAATCCGACCCGGCTCTAAATAATTAGGATCGTTCTCAATATCTTTGTACAAATCTTCTATGAACAATTTGTATACTTCGGTCAATATATTTGGATCTTCTACAAGATTCATATATACAGTACCGTCTTTTGCAATATCTTCTCTGAAAGTACCATATTTGTGTATCATCTTGCCATCTACAATCTCAACTGCTACAAAATAATTTGCACCTTTGTAATTTGCTTTCTGAGTTAGTAAATAATGCTTGCCATTTATTTCAATTAAATCATTAGCTTCCATTTTTCTCTCCTCTTATCTCTCTGGGCAAGATTGCTCTTTACCACCAGATACTTTCTCACCTATCTTATTTAGTCCTGTGGTAACCAATTTACCTACACCAACTCCAGCACCGGCAATTCCTAGCGTGCTACCCACAGTTGTTGCTACAGCAGCTCCTACAGAGCCCAAAGCAGCATTTGTTACAGCCCCTGTTGCT
>CAJOPQ010000044.1 GCA_905236445.1 uncultured Clostridia bacterium | reverse complement strand
TTTTTTGCAAGTTTCAAAAGCCTTTAACAACAAGTTGTCGTTTTTTTCGTTATTTATCCCAATCCAAATCATCATTGTAATAGATTACGCCTATTGTGTTTTCACCACAATGCGATGTAACTGTTGCTCCAGCCACTGTTTCGCATAATCTATCTGCCATAAATCTCTTATTTACTTCGTCCTTAACCAAATCTACTATTTCTTTGGTTGCAGATGAATGAGTAACTAATACCAATCGCTTATTTGGCTTGTCAAATTCTTTGAATGTATCTTCTACGTATTTACAGCATACTTTGTTCATGTTTCCAACATATTTCTTATGCATACCCATTCTACCATCTTTCACTATAATTGATGGTCTTATCTTCAGCACGTTTGCACCAAGAAGTTGCAGACTGTTACATCTTCCACCCTTGTATAGATAATTAAGCTTGTAAGTAGCAAAACTTATCTGCACATTATCTCGTCTAGCCTCTACTTTCTCCTTAATCTCTTTCTCATTAAATCCATTTTGTGCCAGAATGCTTGCATAAATTGCTTGAATTCCCACACCAGAACTTAGAGAATAAGAATCTATAACCTGTACATTATCGAAATCTTGAGCTGCTTTAACAGCATTGGCGTAAGTTGTAGATATCTTGCTAGAAATTGTTAAACATACCACGCCATCTTCTTGCTTATATTTTTCAAATACTTTAGCGAATTCAAACTCATTAATAGCAGCAGTCTTAGGCAAAACTCCAGTTTTTTCTACAAAATCAAAAATCATTTCAGGTGTCAGATCTACGCCATCTCTATATTCTTTTTCTCCAAGCATTACAGGAAATGGCATAACCTCTATATTGTATTCTTCTAATAATTCTTTTGACAAATCACAAGAGCTATCACATATAACTTTAACCATATATAAATCTCACTTTTTTATCAATAATCAATTAATTATAAATTCATTACAAATCAAAGTCAAGCAAAAAACCAACACTTCAGACAAATCTACACACCCAACAAGCAATGATAGCCGACAAAATATTCATAAAAAGTGCAAGAGGGATCAAATACTTGAATTTCTCAATCTTTGTTTTAGAGAAATACACTGCAGTTATATAAAATATTGCTTCACTACTTGCCATTACCACACTGGCACATTTGCCAATATAAGTATCCACGCCGTATGTTGCATATATATTCTCCAATATTGCAAAGCTACCCCCTCCTGTGAAATTTTTTAGCACTATTAGTTCTGTTAATTCTACGGGAATCCCTACTACTTGTAGCACAGGTGCAATTGCATTTGCAACATACACATTTAGCCCACTTTTTTGATATAGTGCCACGGCAACAAGTATTGCTACTATATATGGAAATGTTGTAAGTACTAGCTCAAACGAACTTTTTGCCCCTGATACAAAACTTTTGTAAGCATTGTTCCTTTTGTACACAGAATAAACTACAAGTGCAACTATAAGCATAGGAATAAAATAAGCACTCATATCTAATTATCCCCTTTTAAAAAGACTTTGCCACATATTTTTGCCAATATTATCCCTATTAACAGAGTTGACAAGGAGGTTATAATAGTAGGAAATATAATACTAGAAGCATTAAGACTTCCATGCAATATTCTTATACCAATTATTGTTGTTGGGATTAATTGAATATTTGTTGTGTTAAATATTACAAGCAGAGACATATTGGTTGTTATGGTATTGCCACCCTTATCCATTCCTGCAATAGCATTTATTCCACTTGGCGTGCACGCATTCCCCATTCCAAGAATATTACTTGTTATATTTATTGCTATTTGGTTAGCTGCATATTCATCAACACCGGGAAACAACATTCGAATAATTGGTTGTAAGATTTTGCCAAATACTTTGTCCAAGCCTGTATCTTCTATAATCTTAAGCACGCCTAGCCACACTGCATACACAGCCCACAGTTCTACACATAGATTAATGGCTTGTCTACTACCATCTAACATTGTGCTAAACGCTGTATCGGGGTTGATAAGCATAAGTGCGACAAGCCCACCAACAACCATAAATATCCACACTATATTCATGCTATATAATATTAATTGTAATTAGCAAAAATGATAATCATCATCGTCAGTGCTGGAAAAAATATATAGAATTACTTAGTACATACTTTACAATCGATAGTAAATCTGTTATAATTTAGCCATATTAATACATTATGTTTGGGAGTAGAAATACCGATGGATAAGAAAAAATATTATGTAACAACACCTATTTATTATGCAAGTGGCGATCTACATGTGGGACACTGCTTTTGTTCTGTTCTGACAGATGCAACTGCAAGATTTAAAAGATTAGATGGTTATGACGTCATGTTTTTGACAGGCTCTGACGAACATGGAATGAAGATTGCAAAAAAAGCCGAAGAAGCAGGTCTAACACCTAAGGAATTTGTAGACAAAACTGTAGATGGCTTCAAAAGAGTATTTAGCAAACTTGGAATATCATATGACAAATTTATAAGAACAACTGATGAACAGCATGTTAAGTGCGTCAGTGCAATTATGAACAAATTGTATGAGAATGGGGATATATATCTAGATAAGTACGAAGGATTGTATTGCGTACCTTGCGAGACTTTCTTCACAGAGAGTCAGTTGGTTGATGGCAAGTGTCCAGATTGTGGCAGACCTGTAGAAAAAGCAAGCGAGCCATGCTATTTCTTTAGAATGAGTAAATACAGCGACTATATCAAGAATTTGTTTGAGACTAAGAAAGACTTTCTTGTGCCAGAAAGCAGAAAGAATGAAATATATAATAACTTTGTCAAAGATGGCGTACAAGACCTTTGTGTTACCAGAACTTCTTTCGATTGGGGGATTAAGGCACCTTTTGATCCAAAACATGTTATATATGTGTGGTGTGATGCATTAGTCAACTATATCAGCGCAATTGGATATGGCACTGATGAGGAAATGTTTAACAAATATTGGCCTTGCGATGTTCACTTTATAGGTAGAGATATATCAAGATTTCATTCAATCATTTGGCCAATAATATTACATGCAATTGGAGTAGAACTACCTAAAAAGATTCATTCAACAGGATTTATAACCTTGAAAGGCGACAAAATTTCAAAAAGCAAGAGCAACGGATTTGATCCAATTGTACTTGCAGATAGATATGGTGCCGATGCACTTAGATACTTTATGCTGAAAGATGGTCCTATCTACAACGATATTCCATTTGCATTCGATGTGTTCCTTAAGACTATTAACTCTGATCTGTGCAACGATCTTGGAAACTTGGTCTCTAGAACTATAGCAATGATTACTCAAAACTTTGATGCAGTTGTTCCACAACCAAAGCAAATTATTGATGAGGACAAGGTCCTAATTGATATGTGCAACAATTTGTATAACAATGCAACTAAGGCAATGGATGAGGAAAGATCAGATATTGTTTTGAAAGATATTTTTGATTGTGTAAGATGTGCTAATAAGTATATCGACATTACAGAGCCTTGGGTTCTTGCAAAAGATCCAACAAAGAAAGACCGACTTGCAACTGTTCTATATGTCCTTACAGAAACTATAAGAATTTGCTCTGTATTGTTGCAAGCATTCTTAATAGAAATACCGGGCAAGATATTAGAAAAATTTGATGTTAGTGATAATCTGAGAACATTTGATAGCATCAAAACATTTAGCCTTAACAACTATGGCAAAACTGTTACAAAGGGTGATCCAATATTCCCAAGACTAGACATCGACAAAGAACTAGAGTATCTTAATCAAGAAAGCACCAAAACTCCATCAACGCCTTCTATACAAGAGACGACAGAAGATGAGCCTATAGAGCAAATATCAATAGACTACTTTGACAAAGTTAAATTAGAGGTAGGAACAATTGTTAATAGCGAAAAGATTGAGAAAGCAGACAAACTTCTTAAAAACACTATTAGAATTAACGGCGTTAACAAAACAATAGTAAGTGGCATTGCGAAATATTACAAGCCAGAAGATATTATCGGCAAACAAGTTATTGTTGTAACAAACTTGAAACCAGTTACTTTGCGTGGCATAGTTAGCGAAGGTATGGTATTGTGCGCAGTCGACGACAAAACTGGAGATTTGTCATTGATATCCCCTAACAAAGAAATGCCGGACGGTAGTATTGTATGCTGAGTTTTATAGACACACATTCTCACATTACTGATCCTAGATACAACTTAGAAGAAATAGAGAAACATTGGAAAGAAAACAACATTTCCAATGTTTTTGCTGTATCTTATGACAAAAAGTCCATAATTGATGTCACCAATGTGGCATTTAATAACAACAACATATACGCAATAATCGGCGTACATCCTGATGACTGTGATGATTATAATAATGAAACAGAAGAATTAATTAAGAGTCTAGCTAAGAATAAGAAAGTACTTGCAATAGGCGAAATCGGTCTAGACTATCACGAAATAGATGCAAATGATTTTGAGAAAAAAAATAAACAAAAAGAGGTCTTTATATCGCAGATCAAACTTGCAGATGAGCTTGGACTACCAATAATGATACATCTAAGAGACGCTTGCAAAGATATGTTGGATATATTACACGATTATTCACATTATCTTAACAATGGAGGAATTATACACTGCTTTGGCGAAAGCGTTGAGACTTATGATGCAGTTAAGAAATTAGGTTTTGTGATAGGTGTAGGTGGAGTAGTAACATTCAAAAATGGCAAGAGATTACAACAAGTAGTCGAGCACGCTGATGTGAGAGATATTATTCTTGAGACAGATTGCCCATATTTAACGCCAGAGCCATTTAGAGGGCAAATCAATGAGCCTAAAAATATCCTATACATTGCTCAAAAAGTATGCGAAATAAAGGGTTTGACAATGAGTGAATTGTCAGAAATAACTAATAAAAATGTAGAGCGAGTTTTCCCTAGATTTGGAGGACGGAACAATGGCTAATCTTGATGAATTAAAGAAATATAATTTCTCATTCTCTAAGAAATTTGGACAAAACTTTATTTTTGATACCAACTTGTTGGAAAGTATTACAAAAGCCGCAGGGATAGACAATACTTGTAACGTTCTAGAGATTGGAACTGGCGCAGGCACACTCACAACAGTCTTAGCCAGCAAAGCGAACAAAGTAGTCTCGTACGAGATTGACACATCTCTACAAAGTTATCTGTTGGACAAGTTTAATAGCATACCTAATGTCGAGATTATTTTTGAGGACATTCTCAAAGTCCCAACTAGTAGCATAGATGATAAATTTCAAAACGGTTATCATATAGTGGCGAATTTGCCATACTATATTACAACGCCTATCATTTTTAAATTTATTGAAGAGAGCAAAAATTTAAAGACTTTAACAATTATGGTACAACAAGAAGTCGCAGAAAGATTAATTGCAAAAGAAGGAACGGCCAACTATGGAGCAATTACTGCAAGCATTGCGACTATTGGCGAAGTAAAAATAATAAAAAAGATAAGTAGGAATATGTTTACACCTGCTCCAAATGTAGACAGTGCAATCGTGCAAATTACTATTACTCCTAACAAATACAACATCAAGAATATGTCAATACTCAAGCAAACAATTAAGTCAGCCTTTCAAATGCGAAGAAAAACTCTTGCAAATAATTTGAAATCAACTTTTGGATTAGATACTAACACAATCAATGAGATCTTACAACAATTACATATTTCACCAAATGCCAGAGGCGAGACACTGTCAGCACAACAATTCGTTGATTTGGCAAATATTTTGGCACAAAAATAACACATATTGTCACATATGTGTTATTTTTTATCCAATTTTAAGCACTTTTCTTTCGCAAAGCAGAAACTATCAAATTAATAATACCTGTTAAATTGTTATAACATATACACAACAAGCATCGCTTTGAAGCATACATATCATTATCGACTAATATATCTATATTGCCTACTATTTTCTTTATATTTTTTTGCTCTATAGTACAAGCGATAACACTTAAGATTGTTTTAATAATATATATGCCAAAAATAATTGCGAAAATATTCATACTAGGAAGATTTACTATAAAAATATCCAACACAACTGTAGCAGTTATTGAAGCGAGCACTATTAGGTTTAACACCAAATTGACTATAGACATTATATATAAGAAAGTACTCAACGATTTATTTTGTCTAAATAATAACATTTTTGAAAATAAATATATGACAGAGCTTATCGAGTAAATTGAAGAACTATCTAAGGTGAAATTATCAATCATTATTGCTTGCTCTTTGCAATTATATCGACTTTTCTCACTGTTTTTGGTTGTGACAATATTAACATCTTCAATATGGTATTTATCACTTAAATGATTAATCATATCTATAGAACATATTCCGTTACAAGATATAGTTTTGTTGAATTTAGAGATTTTTACACTTGACACGACCTTCCAACAACATATACCTACAAGCATGCTTACAAAAATAATAATTATAATATATTCTATAACACTTAGATCCATTTCACCTTCTATAAAAAGGAATTAAACTGCGAAAGAATCCAGCCATATATGTCTTTGACGCCACTGACAACAACTTCTTTACTTTTCTATAATTTTTCTTATCTATTATTGCATTATCTTTTAAGAATTGAAAACCAATAGCACTGGCGTTGCGTTCTAATGGAATCTCTAATAGATTCATTAAGATATTTATACAAGCAAGTATTATACCAATGATCAATATCCCATATGCAACATCTTGATAGAAACCAACAAAATACATAATTCCACCAATTATAAACATTGGCAATATTAGAAAATTAAATATTTTTGTGAACTTCTTCAATCCAGTACAGATGACAAATAGCATTGAATGATTCTTTTGTTGCACAGCATGTCCAAGCTCGTGAGCAACAATTGCAGCAGAGGCAATAGACTCGTTATCGCAAACTTCCTCACTCATTATTATTACCTTTTTCTTAGGACTATAACCATCTGTCATTTTTCCATTTGTCTTTGCAAACTTAATATCTAGATTAAAATATCTTCTACCAAGGAATGCAATATCGCTACCCAACATTCTTTTGCTATTATCAATACACATATATTTCTTATACAAGGATTCTAATGTGTCTTCTGAATTGAAAATAGATACAAAGAAATATATAATATAGAACAAGACTATAAATCCTAGAATGTATATCATATTCTCACCCTTTACAATTTTATCCATTTTATTATATCACGACACATATTACTTTTCAAGAGAAAAAGCAACTATTGTAGTTGCTCTTCCACTATGTCATCAATTTTGTTGTCTTTGATCACAAATGTAAAACTATGATAACTTCCATTATCTACTGTGTAGTTAATTTTGTCGTCCATTAGATATTTATTGTAATATAATTTCTGTATATCACCAAAGTAATTGCTAATCTGACTAGGCTCTACTTGACTAAAAGCTGTTGATAGAAAAGTCTTTGCCAGAGCATAATCTTTAACCATAATTGATTGCATGAATACTGCAGGCAGAACACAATTGCATGGCATATAGTTTATTTTTTTTAAATACACTGCATAGGAATTTAATTCGTTTTTTATGATATTATACTCTTCAACCATTGCATGAGCGAACACATCATTACACTCACTCATAACCTTAATCTTGTCACCATTAATTTCTACACTATCGCCAATTTTCGTATATGTAATTACGGCATTAGCATCTACTACATACACTCCCATTTTGGAATTCTGTAGCATACATGATACAACAATTTTGTCTTGAATATAATCAATCGATGCTTTGGCTATGGTATCAAGGAATTGCCTGTTCTCAACAACACCATCTCTTATTACATCTATTATTCCAACATTATTATTATATACATCTACAACAATGTTTTTTACCTTTTCTGTCATAATATGAGAATAATTTGACAACAATAATTGTCTTTGTGGAATAAAATTGATTTCATAGTGATTATTAAGAAAAGGAACTACATCTAAATATTTATGTTTTTGTGTAAGATCAAGCAATGTAATGTTTCCACTATAGCTTATATAATTATCATTATCACTTATTGGCAAAAACATATAGTTGAAATCATTGTCGCATATCAAATCTATGTATTCACCAGCCTTACAACTATCAACAAACTTACCATTGACAAAAAGATTAAACGACACACATGATGTACAATGCAAATAGTATTTTTTCATATATTACCTACAATTTTTTTAAATATTATATTTGCAAAATGCGAAAAAAATAACTTAACTATGTTTATTTTGTTGATAGCTGTCTATCATTAACATATGATTAGAAAAAGTGTAACACCTAAATCAAGAATATTTTATTGCAGCCCCAACCCAACTATATTGAAATTCTCTAAGCCTACAGCAGACAATTTCATCAAAGACGAAGAACTGGTTGCGATGTTTATGGGACTAATTAAATTGATAAGAGATGAAGAAAGAAAAAAGGTAATTAATTCTATCAGGCAGAAATTAAAGTAGCAAACTAATTGCTACTTTTTTATTTCTTGTACTATAAAACATATTCCATTACTCTTATACGACACTTTGTATTTGCCGATATTCAATTTGCCCTTAAAAAACATTTGCATTTTTTGTT
>CAJOPQ010000043.1 GCA_905236445.1 uncultured Clostridia bacterium | reverse complement strand
ATGAATATTCTTGTATTATCTGCAGCCATATTGGTAAGCAACGTCTTGGTAGTAAATGATTTACCTGCACCAGACTTACCAATAACCATCATGTTAGAATTGACACGTTCGGTATTTCTAGCAAAGAAATTGACGAATACTGGATACGCATTATATCCCAAATAGAATCCACGATCATCTTGCAACATATTGCTTATGAATGGGAAGCCACAAGCAAGGGTGTCTGTTGGAATTCCACGCAAATTGTTCTTGTACATATCAAGAGTACTAATATTTGACGATACAAAGCCATCTATCTGGCGTCCAAAATTCTCTGTAAATCTGAATCCATTCTGTCTAAGAATAGACCTAACCTCTTTTTTGACTGCATCGGCAGCCATGATATGAATATTAACATTGTATAAATTTTGGTTGTTATTCTCTAAGCTTGTCAACAATTCTTTCAATGTGTCGTAGTGAGTTTGTGTCTCTATCTTCTTACTTGTTTTCATATCTTTAGACAGTTTGGCTTCTACTTCCATCAAACTTTTATCTATTGTTCTTTTTGCAGCGTATTTATCTAATTGTTCGCAATTTACAAACACCTTGCAATCTTCTAACAAGAACAATGGATACAACCACGCATTTGCTACATCTAGTGGATAGTCTGTTACGGTAAAAGATCTTATGTCTTGACCATCTATTTTACAAGTTTTTAGGCCAAATTTTACTTCATTTGGCATAGCCCACTTTATTTTGTCGGCTTCTGATATAAGATCTAGCTCTCTTTCGTCCATTTCACTAGTAAAGGTACTCTTTAGAAATACGATTATATCATTGCCTTTTAATTCTTTAGTAAAAATTGGTGTTACACCATTCTCTAGACTGGCAATCATGCCTCCAACAGCATTTTCTAACGCTTCTCTATCTTTATCAAAAACTACAATATAATATCCGTCTTTGATAATTTTGCTATCGTTGTTAAGGTAATTGATATATTCCAACCTCTCCTCGAACACCACGCTTCTAGGCTCCAACTCCTCTGGATTATACAAGCCTCTGTCTCGCATGTCGTTAAGAGTGTTATATTTGTTGTCTTCGTATTTTGCCATCTCGTCCAGCACCATTGGCTTACGAGTCTTAACAATGGTAAATTTCTGGTTATTGTTAAGTCTAGAGATAGAATTGGCTAGACACATCACAACTTGATCTTGACGATCATCTGTAAGCAAACCAAAGTTCATAGGAAGAATTTCTACAACTTTGGCATAATATCCACCATAAAACGCAATATATTTGTCTGTATTAAGACTCTCAAAAGGAATAATACGATCGATGCTTTCTGATGCATTTTTTGTATTCTTCTTGTATAATTTCTTATATGACATGAATTTGAACATTAAGACCAAGCCATAATACAACCTTACGCCTTCACTTACTGGAATAAACATTGTAATCCAAATTGCAGCAAAAGCAATGGCAACATAAATACTATATGGAATTGGAAAAATATTTGCAAATAGTAAAAGCAACACAAGTGCAACACCTATAAGGGCAAACACAACGTCTGCTATACCAAAACTACGAAAGACCTCTATTTTTACTTTACTCTTTCTAGGGATATGCCTAACTGTCATTTGTTTTCTCCATTTTTCTTATATTACATATAGTTTATACTATATTTAACAAAATACAAAATAATTTTTTGGCTAAACTTCAAAAGTAGACTATAGACACAAAAAATAGAGAAAATGTAAGCTGCAGTATTTGGCTAAAAGTTAAGGATTATATCCCGTCTGGAGAAAAAAAGATTTAGGAAGAAATTTAAAATTACTCCCTATTTTTTAATCTTCTTGTATTTAAAAGTTTCACTTTTAAATTTTCCATCAAAAGACTTTATTTAAGCAGTTCTTAACATAGAATTTTTGTTTAAAAACTGAAAATGCAGTCAATTGCAGTCAAAAAAATTGGCTACTTTTTGTGGCCAATTTTTATAATTTTAATAAGATTGATAATGTTGATGAAAATCAAATTAAACCATTTATAAACTGCAGTAAAATACTATTTTTATTTTACAACTGCACCGTCTGGAATGTTATCTAGCACGGTTTGATAATTTTCTGCACTCCATTCGTTTTCATCTAAATCTATTGTTAACTCAGCTGAATTTACAAATTGAATATCCTTATCTTTTCTAAAAGAGAAAGGTCTAAAAGCTGCATCGTATCCATAAACCCAATCATCTAAATTAGTATAATTAATTTTTGTATTTTCAAATGTAACTGTGCCTGTTTGTGCACCGGTAAATGTAATTCTTCCCTTATTTAAGGTTACATTGCTAATGAGAACTGAGCCAATATCACTAGAATAAAAGTAAACACTTCCCGCAAATTTTTCTGCATATTCTTCGCCATAAATACTTTCATCTTCTGGAGCAGAAATAACAGTATTTGTTAATCTAAAGTCTTTTGCACCATAAAATACTTCTATAACTTTATTTACTTGACATTTTGAAATTAGATTCAAATTGTCTATTGTTACATCTGAAGCACAAATAGTAATAAAATCTTGATAATTCCAATTACCATTTATTTGATATTCTCTTGAGGAAAGTAATGTATTGCCCGATCCGGCAACTTTTACATGATCTTTATTTATCAAAAAATAAAAATCAGAATAAGAATAAGTGGTAGTATTGCTGCCATCATTGATTTCAATATTTTTATTATCGGAATAATTTTCATAATCTATATAGAAATTACCATCTGCAATTTTTATAAAATCGCCTTCAGCTTGATTATTAATCGCAGTGTATAGGGCATCTATACTAGACACATCAACCTTTCTTGCTGCAACAAATATATCAAATTTATACTCTTTTTCATTATAAGTAATTGTGATTGTTTGTGTACCAATTTGGGTTTTATCATAGCCTTTTACAGTATCTTCATTTATTGTAATAGCTTCACTTTTGGTTCCATTATCATATACAAGTTTTACTGTATTGAGTTCTGTACCTTTTAAAACATATTCAGACGTGTAATATGTTCCATTAATTTCTGCTCCGGTAATTGTTCCTTGTTCAGGAGTTGTTGGCGTCTCTTCACCACAAGCTGCCATCGTAAAAACCATTGGAACAATTAAAACAAAAGCAAACAATGTTCTTAATAATTTTTTCATTTATCATTCTCCTTTTTTATGAAAGTTATTTTTTTATAAAATAAACTTCTCTTTAATTTAGACTTGCTAGACAATACAAAAACTTTATCTAACATGCATGATTATAACATGATAGTTGAAATATACCAATCAAATTTAGCAAGAAAAATTTTTTTATTAATTTTGCATTTTGATTTTTGAATCATTTTATATTATATGTAATTATTTAAAAATAATTCTTATGCAATCAAAAAATTCAACATT